>DNCN01000022.1 GCA_003485015.1 bacterium | reverse complement strand
CCTACTTCAGCCAACTTAGAAAGACAATCAGCGATTGAAGTTTCAGCAAAAACAATTCTGCTAAAAGTTAGTGGAATGTCCTCGATAATTATATTTGTAGATGGAAAGCCCCCATATTGAGTCAAGAGGTTTTGAACAACGTTTTTAAATGATATATTCTCATAAACCAAAGGATCTTCCGTTCCATCAGGCTTACGCTTTCCCACCACTCTTTCGATTTGTGTCCTAACAGCATCCATAGCATAGGCTCTCGCTTGAGCTTGACTTGGCAAGATATCTACATTCATCAAATTGAACCTTCCGCATAAGAGGTAAATATCAGCAGGTTCGGGTTCGGGCATACTTTTAGACGCCTCTATTGTCCCCCCATAAAACCCCGCATTTCGCCGTTTACCTCTCGGCCATGGCTCAAGTTCATTTGTCAGAGTAGGATCAGCTCGATCGATACCCGGCGAATGTTCTTGGTGTCTCTGCCATGATCCAGTCTTAAAAGTTCCTGTCCTGCTTTTAAGATGAAGATCCTCATCTGCAACGAAAAGCGGATCAGAGAAAGCAGAACCACCGTCTGACTTAAAGAAGGAACGCCATTGGTCAGCGCTGGTAATATCAATCATAGCGCCTTGGTCAGAATCCCAGACTCTGGCAAGACGAGGGCCACGAGAATAAAAGACATTATAATCACTAGAAAGGTCAAGTAAAGTGTTCCCAGTTAGAGCATAAAAAATCTCATAGTCGCTGAGGAATACTGAATTTCTGATATCTATTTCTAAATATCCGTGATATTCGAAGCAACAACTGGGATTAGGGGGCGTGCCATATTTACGGCAGAAACAAGAGACTTGATCCACCTTTATCCTTACTGCTTCGGCATACGGCGCAGAAAAGAAGATAGCGGTAGGGGCAAGTATCCGGCGAAAAGTTACATCGGATATTTTAGCTTCCCCTACGAAAGAATATATGGGATGCTCCATTTCAGGGGATGTCTCAATAGAAAACTGAGGCGTAAATTGAAGATCTTCAAAAACAAACCCATGACAATCTTTAAGAGTGATCATATAAAATGGGATATTACTAAAAGGACTGATCTTCAATTTAAATCCCTTAAACTTAATTTGCTTGCAGTGATAAAAAGTATTAGGATACATCATATAATAGAATTCAATTGTAACATCTCCCAAAGCTTGAATCAAAACCGGGGACTGAGCCCACCCGTAGATATTAGCAAGACTTAAATCTTGCTCATAATAATATCCAGGGTAAACCCTGACTTCAATCGGCTCATTTATGCTAACACCACCATAATCAGCCATTAAGGCATTGAAAGCGTCTTGGATTGTACTATAGGGATGTCCTGAACCAACATTATAGATCATCTATGTATCCTCTATTCTAAATCCTGCCCAGACTTCGATAGGAGCACCTAAGTATTCTTTACGATAAAAGATAGACCCATCCCTTCTCTCTGAATACCTTCCATCGTCATTCTTCAAGGTTATAGTTACGTCTGATGAGACAAGTGAATGAGAAGCCCCCAATCGCATAGGTAACTCTTTATCTATTGTAGATATAGAGACAATATCGTCCGTTATGTCTATCTTTTGTCCTTCTATAGTTATATATACTTTAAAGATTGGAAGAGCAACCTGTTTCTCCTCTTGCTCTATGAAGTCTCCCGTAGGCTCATAAACAAATTGATCTATCCTCATCTTTCTTTCTTTTATCCAAATCTTCTCTATTACCTCGTTGAATAAAAGTATTACGAGAGGAAATTCTTTTATCTTAAACTTATCCAAGCCATCAGAAATAGGGACATGTCTTTCCCTGACTGTTACCTTTTCTTTTACTGATAGACCGCTGTGGAAGACCACAAACTCATCTTTTACTACAAGCTCTTCAATATATCCAGTAAATAGAGATAACTGCCCAGTATCCTTAACCTTCATCTTATCAAGCCCGTCAAAGATAGGACTATCGATATGGCCAAGGGGAAGAGATTCTCTCTCTTCTTTAGCTAACGCAGCCCCGCTTGACCACATACAGGCGTTCCAGGGAAGTTGTCCCCAGTAAGCGGTATTTCTTAACATTACGCTGTCCCCAGTTCAAAACTCCATCTAAGGGTATAATATTGGGACGGGTCTTTTGTTGTAGCCGCTAAAACACTTCGAGAGACCATAGTGCCCCCAACAGCCTGAAGGAATGTTCCACCTTCTTCAATCGTAATTGAAGTAGCAGAAGGTTCATTCACACCCCAAACAGCTTCCAAGAAGAAAGTAGTAGTTCCCGCAGCATGAGTGTAACTGCAGGACTTTCTTGATGTGTTTGCTCCCTGAAGATCAGTCTGGCCGGGATTAAATGGCGTAGTAGCTCCCGCCCCCCAACCGATCCCAAGATGTGTGATAGGACCAGGTTGAGGCACTTGTCCAATCACGTCACAGATATTATCCCAGCCTAGAGTAGTGATATGATTCTCTTGTGAGACTACATTTAAAACCTCTCCCGTAGAAGAGGTTACAAGTCCCGTGAAAGTTCCTTTTATTGTCAATCCTTCAGCCATATCTTCGGCCTCCTTTTTTTTCAATAAGTCGCTTGATCCAAAATATCGACTCCCTCCAGCTTAATGCTTCCAGTCCATAGCTTAAGGTCAGCACCTTCGATAGGACTGAAGTCCCATCCTCCTACCCATTTCACCCGATAGCTCAAATCAGGTTTTGAGAAAGGCCAAGGACAGAGAGAGAAGATTGCTTTTTTCGATAGGATATTCAGTAGTGTATTCACCTGGCTAGTAGAAATTGCCCGACCCCTGGGAAAACTTAGACTACATGATACTCTAAACCCCTTCACGTAATGCCTAACATTTCCAGCGAGTAATTCCATTCGTTGAGAAACTTCAACAAAGTTAATTACTTTAATCGGCGCAATTTCGCACTGATAGTAATCAATTCTGGGTGAGTCTTGCTCCCAAGGTGTCACCTTAGTGCCATCCTTTCTTCATCCCGAAGGATTGCGTCCCTTATCCCTTCTCTATATATCCTATCACAAACAACTGGATCGTCAATTAGCCCGCCTTCGATAGTTACATTCACCGTAACTGGCGCAACCGGTGATACAATCGGTTGGGCTGCTGGTGGGGATAGAGGAAGTCTATCAAATAGCCTCTCGGCCATTTCGCCGAAGTATTCACCAACTTTTGCTCTAGGCAAAACTACCTCACCCGGATGAAGGATCGCAGGAACCACGCCTTTAGTTATGATCCCTCCAGCCTGCATAGGGGTAGGAAGAGGTCTAATCTTACCACCTGGTCCAATCTCTCCACCTTCCTCGAACGGAATACCTAAGGCGGTTTTTAAAATCTTAAGAGCGATCATCTTGACAATCATCTCGGTAACATATCTGATAACTGCTGTCTTAAGATTTTCCCAGATCTTCTCAAGCTTTTTCGAGAAGTCTCCAGAACCAGTTATAATCGTTTCAAAGGCAGCCCCATACATTTCGCCTATTGCGTTAGCTGTGGCTGAAGTGATGTTAGCTACTGTCTTCCCAGCTTCCCCCCACTTCTGTGTAAATTTTTTTGCCGCAATTGAGGTAACGTCAGTGAGTTGTTGATCAAGGGTCATAGTCGCCTCTAACTGAGCGAGCTTTAGAGCCTTCCAATCTTCAACATATTGTTGATCAAGACCTAATATAGTTTGATAATGTGTGGCAAGATCTTCAATTTCTTTAACTTGGCGCTCATAGTCCGTCATCGCCCATTCTTCTTTATAAGCCCTGATTTCCTCTTCCGCTGTCTTTCTTTCGAGGTCGATTGCATTCTTCTGTTCCTGTAACCTTCTATAATCTTCGATCTCTTCAGCTCTTTTACCCCATTCTAGTTCATACTCTGCTAATTTTTCTTCGATAGCCGCCTTCTCTTGTAATCTCGTTAGCTCTTTTTCACCTCTTATAATATTCTCAGTTTCTTGAATATAGGCTAGTCTTTCCTTTTCAATTTCAGCCTCTAAAACTAAATAAGCTTTCTTTATTTCTTCGGACTCACCAATTCTGGCTATCTCTGCTTCATATTCTCTTCTTAAAGCTTCCTTCCTCTGTTCAAAGGAAGTCATCTTTAATTCTGTCGCCCTACGAGTCCAATCTTCTTCAGCTTTCCCGACCTGTTCGTGTAGGTCACGTTGATCTTTTAGTAGACTTAAATACTCTGGAACTTCCTTCGCTCTTTCGCCCCAGAGTAGTCTAAGAGCTTCTAAACGTTCTTGTGTCTGGGCCAGCTCTTGAGCAGCTGTCTTGGTTAGTTCACCCCTTTCAAGTGCTACAACTTCTAAAACAAGCTTAGTCCTCTCGTCCTCAATCTTCTTCTCTTCTTCAGCCAACCATGTTCTAAGGTTAGCAGAATCCCCCACAACTTTCTTTTTTGCTTCGTATTCTGCCCTTAGATTTAATAGCCTTCTTTCAAAGTCTGTCTTCTCTAAGGCGGTTACATAATCTATAAGCTCTTTTTCAACTCTCTTCTTGTCCTCAGCTATCCGTTTAGCTTCATCACTAACAGCTTTGATCCCAGCTAACTCATCAGCCTGGATCTTTTTCTTTTTCTCTTTAGTAGCCTCTGCTGTCTGCACTTCTTCGGCTGCTATCGCCTTCCTCTCTCGGAAGAGTTCTCTTAAACGAAGTTGAATTGCCTCGTGGTCTTTCAATGATAGCGTCCTTATCTGAGATAACTTTGTAAGCTGATCTATCTGAAAGTCAACCTCTTCTTTAGAGATTCTCTTTATATAATCTGCTATACCTTTTCTCGATTCAGCAGCCTTCTTAAGTTCAGCCTCTTCCGATTTTCTGAATATGCCTAAGCGAGTTTTAAGCTCTTCAATCGTCTGGGCTATACCACCAAAGAAACCTTTCACCCAATCAAGAACCTTTGTAAAGCAATCTTTTAAGAAGGTTGCAGTAGTAACTACATCCGAGACTACACCCTTCCAGACGAGCTTGAGCAGGTCAAAAGCTGGAACTATCCATCGCTCAAATATGTCAACAATCTTTATCTTGAGGGCAATGAAGCGGGCAATGAGCAAATCGGTGACCGCTTGAACAACATCACGGATTCCAAATAGATTAACCTTCCAAGCTAAATATAATCCTGCTAAAGCTGCTATAACTGCAGTTAC
>DNCN01000093.1 GCA_003485015.1 bacterium | reverse complement strand
TCCTCAACCGATACCATAAATAAATCTCTTTCTAATGATGAAGCTCCTCAGATGCTACAGGCTTCCCACATAGGTAAATAAACAATTTTACTTTACACTTTCTTATCAGAAACTGAGCCTATACACCTGATGGAGCAATCTTATTGTACCTCGATACTCTTTAGGGGAAAGTAGATTATACATTAGGAGGACGAAGCCGGCTTCGGCCACTAAATTTAAGACTAGGACACACTTCTGGTCTATCTGTCTTCTCAAGCGGCTGCCAGAGTCGGTTACCCTCTTTAATTGATAAAGGGCATCCGAAAGGGAGCTACTTATATCCACTATCTCCGGCACCCGAAGATACGGCTGAACCATCTTGAGCATATCCTCTCCGCGTCTCTTAATGGCCTCGATATCCAGGGTTGCATAATAGCCCATCTTCATATCAGATGTCTCCCTCATCAAGGTCTGGATATCCTTAAGCATGGTAACCTCGCTGTTCTTTTCTTTTGAGGGATCTATCTGGGTAGAGATATGAGGATAAACAATCTCCCCAACAGCATGATGGCAGCCGATGACCTTCAGCTCCTCTTTGGTAAGTTCAAGCCCTAACCTCACTTGGTACGTATCAGTAAGTGGCAAGAAGAAGCTGAAGACCCCCATACACTGATAAAGGGGGCCCCCAGCTATCTCTTCTCTCAGGATCACCGGGATTTGCCCATCAGGTCTTGGAAAGATGGCTGTTGTCTCTCTCCGGATTACCCCCTCTTGATTAAAGGCATCTCCTTTATAGATGAGAGGGATAAATTTATCGTAGAAGAACCCATAAGTGTATGAGGCCGTAGGAATAATTACCTCTGTGACTACAAAAGCCAGTTTCTTGTAGTCCACGCTAGGATAGATAGCCGCACCCTTAGCCACTATCTCTATAGGCCAAGGATCCCAACCCTTCATCCGTGACTTTTCTTCCAACATCCTTACTACTCGTGTATTTTCCGCAAATACCCGGTTCAGCATCTTGTGAATGGCAGGCATCCGGGTAACATCGCCAACTAAGATGAGATGACCAACCTCAGAGGCTCTAAAATTAGCCTCCTCAAGAGTAGATCTTAAAACATTTTCACAATCCTTGAGAAGATCGGCGGTTATCTCCTCTAATTCATTCTGGATTAAGAATTCTTCGATGGCCTCTTTCCCCACCACCCCAACTATCCTAGTCTCTGGTCTGGATGAGAGGGATATCCTGGCTTCTTCAATTACCTTTACGAACCTCCTTCTCTCACCTAGGGGGGCGGCTGGAAAGTTATCCCGGAGAGATCTATTCTTATTCATCAAATATTCAAGGATGGTGTAGTCCATATCCAAACCACCAAGCTCTTTGGACCTAGGCTTATTCAAGGCAATGAGGTAGGGCTTACCTACTTCATCAGCACCGATCTTGGCAATCACCACTTCCAATGTTCCCGCACCCATCGCAAAGACCATCATGGGCCTTTCTCTGGCCTCAGCATCAAGTTTGCATCCCAGAATAGCTGCTAAGGGCTCCTCGATTATATCCACAGATCTAAAGATCATCAGCCCTGCCTTCTTCATGGCCTCCCTCTGGGAAAAACCAAAATGCGCCGGGATACAGATTACCGCCTCATCTACTGGCTCATCCATTACAGCTTCAGCACTCCGGCGAATCTCACCAAGGAAGAAGGTCATGATCTTCTCCGGGGAATAGGTCTTATTGGCCAGTCGGATTAAAGGGATACCGCCACTACCACTCACCACCCGATCTTTATATTCATAAAAGAATCTCTTCCCCTTTCTTATACCATCCTGAATCTCATCGTAGGTACAACCTATAATGTTTTTGAAGTGATAAAGGACGTACCCCGAATCTTCACTCCATTCCTCCAAATCCCTCCCATCTGCCCTCAAAAAATCTCCCTGAGAATCGAAAATGATATGGGTAGGAAACCCAATTCGATTCTCTCCCTCAGAGAAGAGAATCCTGGGTGTACCTCCAGGGATATGAACTGCTGCCGAGGTTATTGATCGGATGTTTATACCTAAAATCATCTCTATTGCTCACTCCCCTCAGTGTAACATATTACAAAATATTCCTCTACATGTCAAGAGATAAAAAATAATTTTCCCAAAGATAATGGAAAATAAGCTTCTTTGTAGCAAAAGAACAATGGTTGAAAGGGGGAAAGAAAGGAACGGGCAAAAGAAGGGAAGAAACCCGTCAGGGAAAATAGAGAATCTTTGGGCCCATCACGGATTATAGTGAGTAAGCAAAAAATGTGGATAAGTTGCATCTGGATGAGATAAAATAACACTCCTAAACATTAATAAGAAGAGAGGAGTGATACCCAAAAAGATGCAACAAGAAGATTATCTTACAGAATTGTTAAAATTTCAAGGATTTTTTGTAGTCGATATGGAAATAAAAAAGGACGAAGACATAAAAGAAGCGATATTGGTCTTAGACAGGGTTGAGAGAAAATATAGCCTCTGGTGGATGTGGCGAGATACTGACCACTTACTATGAGACTTCCGTATTCAAGAAGTAAGACATCTCCATCTCTTTAAATACTTAACTGCCCTGATGTTGGAGAAGGTCAGGGTCGATTGTCCTGACTGTGGAGTAAGGGTAGAGACCCTGGAATTCTTAGAGAAGTCTAGGACAGGTCACCAAGGAGTTGTTTCATCAGACCTCAGAGCTATGCAAGGTAATGACCATAGAGGATGTAAGCTTGCTTCCAGTCTCTCCATTGGGAGACAGTCAAAGGGATTGACAAGAAGGCCATAGAGAGGGCCCAGGCCGAGAGGGATTTGGACGGGATAACCGTCCTGGGGATAGACGAGACATCTGTAAGTCGTGGGCATAATATTGGCATATGGTAATAAGCTCTTTGAAGGACCAAATGGTCCCCAGGTTACTCTATTGTGGGAGAAGGTAGAAAAGAGAGCGACTTAAAGCTATTCTGGAAATGGTTTAAAAGAGAGAGGGCAGAGAGAATAACCCATGGAGTAATGGATATGGCCATTGGACAATTATGGTCATACACCTATAAAGGCAGTGCCCTTAAATTCTGGCAGAACTAAAAGGAACAACTTAAATGGAGTAGGCTTACTCCCTATAAGAAGTTTACCAGGATGATAGATACTCACATAGAGGGCATTTTAGTCTATTGCGATAAGAAGGTGCCCTTGGGTTACATAGAAGGAACTAATCTTAAGGCAAGGAATATTATCCGAAAGGCATATGGTTATAGGGATAAGAAGTATATGAAGTTAAAGATAGTCCAAGGATGTTCATCCATAGGTATCTTTAGGCCTTATCCTTACCCTATATACCAAAATTCGGGGTGATAGGTGCTAATAGTATAATTGCTTGTGTAAATATCGGCGCTCTATGAGTAACTCCCTTAGAGTTACTACCGAGCTTGGGCAAATGCTCTGCAATTGTCCAAGTCTTCACCACACTACTGCCTTTAATCTTTATCACTAATTTACGATGAACTATCTGTTATAAAATCTCTGACATCTGGGTTTTGAGATTCGAACTTAGTATTTACCCACTATAATCCGTGATGAGCCTTGCTAAATCTATTGGTTATTCAGAAGAAGAACTGAGAGCTATTCCAGATGAGGCTAACTTGGCTCTCAGTTGCGGTAATCCAACAGCTTTGACCAGCCTCAAAGAGGGTGAGGTTGCACTTGACCTTGGCTCAGGTGCTGGGTTTGATTGTTTTCTGGCGGCATCAAAGGTTGGTCCGAAAGGTAAAGTTATTGGTGTGAATATGACATCAGAAATGATTGAAAAAGCAAGAAATAATGCAAAAAAGAGTAGAATTTCCAATGTTGAATTTAGGCTTGGCGAGATTGAAAACCTACCCGTAGTAAACAACTCGGTTGATGTAGTCATAACTAACTATGTCATTAACTTATCGGTTGATAAATTAAAGGTCTTCCAAGAGGTCTATAGAATCATGAAACCAGGTGGTAAAATAGCGATTTCTGATATCGCTCTTCTCAAAGAGCTTTCCAAGAGAATTCAGAAGAGCATTGAAGTCTCAGGGTTAAAAAATGTCAAAGTCACCGTTAAAGGCTCTTCGTCTTGTATTGACCCAAATACTAAAGACCCCATAGGTAAAGCTATTTTAGGTGGTCTGGGAGAAGGTGAATCCCTTGAAGGGTATGTGGTCAGTATTTAGGTTGTGTCAAAAGTTTTATGAAAACTTGGTAGATTTCGGGAAAATAGTGAGGGTTAAATAAAAAGGAAGGAGGAGTAAAACACAAATTGAAAAAAATTTAACAAAATCATTAGGTTTTCGTAGTAATTTATAGTCAAAATTTGACACTACCATAATTATACGAGGAG
>DNCN01000101.1 GCA_003485015.1 bacterium | reverse complement strand
GTGAACTATTACAAAGATTGAAAGATTTGACAGGATTAACAGAATAAGCAAGAAAAGATTATCTTGTAAATCCTGTCAAAAGATTTAAAGCCTATTTTCCTTTGTACCTTGGTGGCTAATTAATAATTAAATAGTAACCATAAAGAATTAGGATCATGCTTACTCGAAAGGGTTTAACCTTAATGTTCTACCTATCAAAAGAGGTATTAAACGATTTATTAGATGGTCTTGGTGCCTTCGTGTCTTAGTGGCTGAACTGTTACGACCATTTTAGAGGAAGCCGTCAACTCCCTCCGGATTATGCAGGAGAGCCATCTTGCGGCCTGATCAAGAATTAGGGATCTGGACTTCGCCAAGGAGGCTATGGCCTTTATCAGAAACCAGATCCTTCGGGTGGAGGATGAAAGAAGAATGAAGGTCTTTGCTTAGGCTGGACTTCTTTCTCAAGGATTGTAGAGCAGATATCAGGGATCATACACTCATGGCAGAGGGGTCTAATAGGTCGACAGATATCCTTTCCAAACTTAACCATAAGTTCATTCAGTCGGAGCCAATATCTTTTTGGGACAGACTTTCTTAAGGCGTCTTCGGTCTCAAGAGGGGTCTTTGTCTTCACAAGACCCAGCCGGTTAAAGATGCGGTGCACATGGGTATCTACGGGGATGGCTGGCTTCCTAAAACCATAAACAAGAACACAGTTGGCTGTCTTTCTGCCCACACCTGGCAAGGTAAGGAGTTCTTCCATGTTATCAGGGACGTTGCCATCAAACTGCTCGAGGATCATCTTGGATATTTCTTTGATCCTCTTCGCCTTCTCTCGATAGAAGCCGGCTGGTTTGATAAGTCCCTCTATTGCACCCAAACTTGCAGAAGAGAGTTCCTCTGGTGACTTAAAGTGCGAGAAGAGACCCTCAGAGGCAAGACGGGTATTCTCGTCCCTCGTGCGTTGGGAGAGCACGGTACTGATCAGAACACAGAAAGGGTCACCAAAATCCCAGTCGGTCTTGTATCTTGTGCCAAGTCTTTCTATTATTTGGGTTATCTTCTTGTTGATTGTCCCGTAGGTTCTATCCTTATCGATGATATGGACCACCATCCAGCCTCGAGCCTCAAGGCTTGCTGCGATGAATCTTCGATGGCACCTCCAGGGAAGCCTCTCTGAACACATCAAGATTATGTTTCTCCCATTGGCCATCTCCTCAATCCCTTTTATGGCTGCACTGAACTCACCTGTCTCTGTATAAGCCTCATATCCACCCTTACGATACCCCCCCAATTCTTTACCCATCCAGGTATAGCCTATCCCCTCCGCTCCCAAGGCCTCTTTTAGATTCTCCCTCTTGAATTGAGGGAACTTGCTCGTTGGGAATCTCCTCACATCGAATAAGGATTTAATCCGATAGGCCTTCAACAGGTCTATAAGCTCCTCTATCTTGCGGTCACTTGAGCCAATGGTCCAGATGGTCCCTATCATCTCTATTCCCCTGATAAAAGCCAGCCTAAATCCTTCTTCTTCCTGATATAGTTCTTCCCAAGTCTTAACAACGCTGCCTCGAAATCAGAGAAGTCAAAATCCTTTATTCGATTCTTCCGCCAGTACTCTTTGAGTTTCTTAGGGACATCTTTACCCGAGTCCGACTCAGTCAATATCCCAAGCCTTCTGGCCGCAAGGATAGAGAACTCATTTACCGCTGGATCTACCTTTCTCCAGATGCCGCGCAACTCCCTCAGGAATATATTGACCGTCACCTCACCTATCCCTTTACCCAATCCCTTTAGCCTCTCTGATATCTCCTTTTCGTCCTTACTCTCTTCGTGGAGTCGGTTCAGACTTCCACTGTATTTATTTATAAGGTCCTTCATTATCTCTAAGAGCTTGGTAGCGGTAGAGAAGTCGTATCTGACATAACCCCCATCGTCTAAGACCTTGACAAGGTTCTCCCAACCCGCTTCTATAATCTCCTTGGGGGTTAAAAGATTATTCTCTTTAAATTCGTGGTAGGTCCGGGTAGCAAGATCCTCACCGATCCTTGCTGCATACAGTTTCGAAGCAAGAAACCATTTGAATATCTCCTCATCAGTCCCCCTGGATAGATCTATGCCGAGCGTAGATGAGTATCTCCCACCCAGTCTCTCCATCAATGTACCTATAACACTCATTCTTGACTCCTCAATCAATCCTCTCCTACACCCCTTCCATCCATCTCTTCAGTTTCTCTCTACTCAGGATAAGATACTCACGATCAGGAGTAAATACCTCAAGGGTGATCGTGCCATTGTAATACCTCTTAACAGTCTCTAAGGTCTTCTTCCAATCGATCAGGCCACACCCAAGTGGAAGATGATCATCACCCGTACCCCGGTTATCAGAGAGGTGGAGATGGGCAATTTCGGTCCCAAGATCTGAAAGGAAGAGAAGAAGGTGGGTGAGGTAGTCTTCGGTGTGGTTTATGAATAGATGTCCAATATCGAGCAGTATCTTTACCCATGGGGCCTCATTTAGGATCCTTCCAAAGATTTCTGGTGTATCAAACGGTTGGAATTAAGGGACGTTGTTGAGTTTATTGACTTGTTTAAGTATCCCCTCAATTGTTCCTCCGTTTTCCCTAAATATTTCCTAGAAGATCAATTCTTGCCTGTCTTGACATAGAATCATTATATCGGGATTCGGTATTCGTGACAAGGAGTTAATTAGCAAG
>DNCN01000033.1 GCA_003485015.1 bacterium | reverse complement strand
AAACCAATCGATAAGACGACCAGATCAAACTCATCTTCAAAGATCTTGCCAGATTCACTTGTGTAACGAAGAACTAAATTATGAGTATCTCCAATCTCTCTAACATCAGAGACGCGTCCCTTAATAAATCTTACCCCATACTCATCCTTGGCCCGATTGTAATACTCCTCGAATCCTTTGCCATAGGTCCTGATATCCATGTAGAAGATTGTTGCCTCTAAGCCATCCCTGGCATGCTCCTTAGCGATGATTGCCTCCTTGATGGCATAGGTGCAGCAGACAGATGAGCAGTACTGGCCATCAACCTGACAATCACGGGAACCAACGCACTGGATCCAGGCAATCCGTTTTGGTTCCTTGCCATCGGATAGTCTCTGAATATGTCCAGCAAATGGGCCAGAGGCAGAAAGAATACGCTCAAATTCCAAGCTTGTGACAACATTCTTATATCTTCCATAACCGTATGTGTATTTTAACTTGGAATTGAATTTATCAAACCCCGGAGCAAGAATAATGGAGCCAACATTCAGATCGACCCTTTCTTCTTTCTGTTCATAGTTGATGGCACCAGCTTCACAGACCTTCTCGCAGATACCACATTTATCCTTGAGCATATGGACACAGTAGTCTTTATCGATGGCCGCCCAGTTGGGAACAGCTTGAGGGTAAGGGATATAAATTGGAGAACGTTGTTTTAGCCCTTCATCGAATTCAGATAGAAGAGAAACGGGTTTATTCTTTGAGATCTCCTCGATCTTTATCTTTCCGGTGGGGCAAACAGAAGCACAGGCACCACAGGCCTGGCATATATCAGAGAGCATATCAAATGGGGGTATTATCTTACGTTTTAACCCACGATTAGTGAAACTAACCGCACTTATGCCCATTCGCTCATTACACATCCGCACACATAAACCACAAAGGATGCAGTCTTCATTCCTTGGCCTGAGTCTTACTTTAGCAACACCGAGCTCTTTAGCTAAGTCCTTGAGATATTGAGAATCAGGACACCGGGCCAAGAGAAGCTCAACGATCATGCGTCGACTCTTTAGGACCCTCTCAGAGTGAGTCTGGACAACTAACCCTTCTTCTGCTGGATAGGTGCAGGAGGTAGCAATCCAAGGTCTCTTTCCCGCGCTAATCTCGACAATACACAAACGACAGGCACCATAGGGTGAAAGAGCCTTATGGTAACAGAGGGTAGGAATGTCTATCCTCAAGGCCTTTATTGCCTCAAGGATCATCACTCCATTTTCTACTTCTACCTTCTGGTCATTGATGGTTAGGTTGATCATGTTATAACTACCGCTTTGAATTTACAAACTTCAAAACAAACCCCGCATTTGATGCATTTATCTAAATTTATAGTCTGCGGTCTTTTCTTTTCTCCGACAATAGCCTCATTGGGACAGGTCTTAACACAGAGTAGACATCCGGTACAGATTTCAGGATTGATTGAGTACTGAATTAATTCTTTACAAACACCAGCCGGACATCGTCTTTCCTGAATATGAGCCTCATATTCATCACGGAAATAACGGATGGTAGAAAGCACCGGGTTTGGGGCTGACTGACCCAGCCCACATAGAGAGGTATCTGTAACTGCTGCCCCCAACTCTTCTAAGAACTCAATATCTCCTTCTCTACCCTTTCCCTGACATATATTGGTAACAATCTCAAGCATGGCACTGATCCCCTCTCGACAAGAACTGCACTTTCCACAGGATTCATCCCTAAGGAATTCGAGAAAGTACTTAGCCACATCGACCATACAGGTGTTCTCATCCATGACGATCATCCCTCCAGAGCCCATCATTGCTCCTGCTTCAGTTAAACGCTCATAATCTACGGGTAGATCAAGAAGACTCTCTGGGATACACCCCCCAGATGGCCCACCGGTCTGGACAGCTTTGAACTTCTTTTCATTTGGAATCCCACCGCCAATCTTATAAACCATCTCCCGAAGGGTGATACCCATGGGTACCTCAATCAGCCCAGCATTGTTTATCTTTCCCGCCAGGGAGAAGACCTTCGTCCCTTTAGATGTCTCTGTGCCGATCTGGCTAAACCATTCTGCTCCCTCAAGGATTATTGCTGGGACATTGGCCCAGGTCTCCACATTGTTAATGACAGTGGGTTTATTCCATAATTCAGTCCGAGGTGGCCTCTGCCTTGGCTCAGGTGCCCTTCCTTCAATCGAGGTAACCAATGAGGTTGTCTCGCCACAAACGAAAGCACCTGCCCCTTTAAAGATCCCCATATTAAAGTTAAATCCAGTTCCAAAGATATTCTCTCCCAAAAGACCATACTCCCTTGCCTGCTGGATGGCCCATTCCATCCTCTTTATTGCTAGGGGATACTCAACGCGTGTATAGATATAGCCATAAGAGGCGCCAATGGCATAGGCACCAATCGCCATCCCTTCAATAACCGAGTGGGGATCTGCCTCGATGATTGAGCGATCCATGAAGGCACCCGGATCTCCCTCATCGGCATTGCAAATTACATACTTTGGATAATCCTTTGCCTTTTTGCGCGACTCCCATTTTAACCCGGTGGGAAAACCTGCTCCACCTCTTCCTCGCAACCCTGAAGCCTTTACCTCCTCTATAACTTCCTCTGGCGTCATAGAGGTTAGAGCTTTGGCTAAGGCCTTGTAGCCGTCCAAACCAATATACTCCTCGATTCTTTCTGGATTTATCATTCCCCGACTCCGAAGGGCAATCAACCTCTGATCCCGAAAGAAGACGATATCCTTCATCTTGGGAATGGGTTCCTTTTCTCCCGGAGGAACATACATCAGTGACTTTACTAGTTTGCCTTTCAGGAAGTGCTCCTCGACTAAGTGAGAAACATCACTGACTTTAACACTTTGATAAAATATTCCTTCGGGTTGGACAATTATAATTGGCCCAACGGCACAGAAACCAACACAGCCAGTAGGGACAACCAGGATCTCATCTTCTAAGCCTCTCTTTGCAATCTCTGCCTCAAGGGCTTCCTTTACCTCCCATGATTTATTAGAGATACAATTTGTTCCAGCGCAGACCATAATATTGGTCCTGTACCCTTTCATCTTGCCCTATCCTTTCGTCTCTGTAGCCAAGATGTATTCAGTAACCACTTTACCGTTCATAACATGCTCTTTAAATATTCGTTTGATCTTCTCTTGGGTCAAGTCCACATACTTGACTGGTGACTCATCCTCTAGTTCCACAGTAACCATAGGTTCTCGGTTGCAGAGTCCAGCACAACCAGAAGTTATAAGGAGAACATCCTTTATCTCTTGTCTTTCCTCTAGCTCCTCCATCAATACCTTCATAATCGAGCGGGCGCCAGCAGCAATACCGCAGGTGTCCATATGGACGATGACCCTGATCCGGCCAACCCCTTCACGCAGAAGGATTGTCCTTCTCATCTCTTCGCTGATTCTGTCCACATCTTCAGGTTTTATCTTAGACACTCTTCTTTCTCCTCATCTACAGGATAATCTTCATAGATTATCATTTTTCCTGATATTTCTCAAGTACCCCCTTAACCTTAGCGGTGGTCACATGGCCGTATACTTCCTCCTCTACCATCAATACCGGAGCCTGACCACAACAACCAATACAGTTAACCGTTTCTAAGCTGAACATTTGATCCTGAGTTGTCTCCCCTTTTTTGATATCGAGCTCCCTTTCAAAGGCCTCGAGGATTCTATCTCCACCTTTGATGTAGCAAGCGGTTCCTGCACAGATCTTGATGGTATAAAGACCCATCTTGGTCAGTCTGAAAGCATCATAGAAGGTAGCGATCTGATAGATCAGGCTTAAGGGGATGTCCAACTCCTCGGAGATATACCTTAAAACATCTTCAGGTAGGTACTTATATTCTGTATTAATTTCATGGAGAATTGGTACCAAAGTACCTCTCTTGTTCCTGTATTCGTCTATTATCTTACCAACTTTCTCCAGATCCTCTGGTGAAAGTCTTATTTCGACCTTCTCCTCTGGCTCAAGGTAGATCTTGTACTGGACCGGGCAGTTCTCAACACATATCCCACAGCCAGTGCACTTTGATGAATCCACAAATCTGGGCTTCTTGTTTATGGAGACGGTGAAGTTGCCCGCCTCTCCCCTTAACCCTTCAATCTCTGCCTGGGTGATGATCTCAATGTTAGGATGACGTCCACAGTCGACCAGCTTTGGGGCCAAGATACACATAGCACAGTCGTTAGTGGGAAAGGTTTTATCCAACTGGGGCATATGCCCACCAATTGAAGGACCTTTTTCTACAAGATAGACCTTGAACCCTTGCTCGGCTAAGTCAAGAGAAGCTTGAATTCCAGCAACCCCTCCACCAACAACCAATACTGCCCCAATCTTCTTATTATCCACTTACTTTCTCCTTAGAAAGGTTAGATTGAAAGAGGTATCTTTCGGCAAGAAACTCTGCAGCCTTTGGTATAGCTTCTTTGAGTTCCTCTGAAAGGCCAACCTTGACTTCCGCTGGAATATGGACTATCTGAGTAGATAGAATCGATACCTTCACCCCACAATCGTCACGAAGCTTACAAAGCAAATTTGATGTTGGCAGATGATGCATCGAGAAGTCATCTCTCTTAATCTCAGGTAGGTCCTCTATAGGTATCTCAAAGACCTCACCAGGTCTTCTTTTTGAGTCTATACCATCCACAATAACCATCTCTTCTGGTCTCTGGGAGGAAAGGGTAATATCAAAGAGTATCTCTCGCACACCTGTTCCACAATCTTGGACCCCAATATCTTTGGGGATTCGGTAGTTCTCGCTCAAGTATTGGCAGACTTCTGGCCCAAAACCATCATCTCCAAAGAGGATGTTGCCGCATCCTAATAT
>DNCN01000008.1 GCA_003485015.1 bacterium | reverse complement strand
CCTTCTTTGGCGGAATCCTCGCTCCTTCTACTTTGGTCTTTATCAATACCTCAATTCATAAGATTACCCCTGAGTCTTTTCACGGTCGGATCTTCTCCGCCCTGGATATAGTCAACAACCTGGCTCTCCTCTTCTCCATTCTCTTAGCAGGATTCTTAGCTACCTTTATGGAGGGGAAGACGATTCTCCAGATCTTAGGAATAGTCCTTACCACCTTTGGCTTAATGCTTTACTTAGGAGGGGTTCTCTTGATAAGGCGCCAAGAATGATAGACTACTGGCTCTACCAGATGGGGATCTTTTTGACCAGTCTTCTGCCGCGGTCTGCTAGTTATTGCTTGGCTGACCTCTTTGGATTCGCAGCCTATTATCTTTTGAGGAGGAAGAGGGCAATTTTAAGGTCTAACCTTGAGATGGTCCTTTCCGGAGAAAGACTAAAAGATAAGGTTCTCCGAAAGGTATTCTACAACTACGCCCACTACTATGCTACACTCTTCCAGTTCTTCCGATTGAAGGACGAGGATATTGCTTACCTGGTAGAGGTTAAGGGCGAAGAATGGCTAGAAGAGGCACTTAAGGCTGGCCGTGGAGTGATTCTGATTACTTCTCATTTAGGACATTGGGATTTAGGAGGAGCAGCTCTTGCCAGACGGTTTAAGGTAAACGTGGTAGCAGAGAAACTTCCTTCAGAGAGACTCTTCAATCTCTTTACTAGGTTTAGAACTCATCAAGGAATGAAGGTTATTGCTGGGGCTAAAGCCTTACGGAGACTCTATGTCGCCCTGAAGTGTAATGAGGTAGTAATCATTTTAGGAGATCGGGATATGGATGGAAGGGGTATTCTCCTTCCTTTCTTCGGAAGGGCGACAACCATGCCCAAGGGTGCAGCCGTTCTAGCTCGGACAACTGGCGCCATTGTTTTATCCGGATTTATTGTCAAAGAGGAAGGAAAGGAGCACTATACGTGTTTTGTTGAAGAAGAGATTCCGATTTCAAAGACCAACGATAAGAAGAGCGATCTTGAACTGAATACTTCCAGAATTGTCAAGGTCATTGAGGATCAGATCAGGAGATATCCCGATAACTGGTATATGTTTCAACCCATCTGGAAATAATAGAGTGAAGAAGAAAATAGTTTCTTTATTTTATAATCTCTTTGGCAATATGTCCCATTATGGGCATAAGGCCCATTTTGACTTTCTTAGTCAAAGGATACCGTATGAGTTTAAGGGACGGAGAATGGTAGATCTGGGGTGTGGAGATGGAGTGAATACCATTCGTCTGAAGGAGATATTTAGACCCTCATCTATTATCGGCTATGACATTCATTCTGGACTTATCCAACGAGCTAACAAGAACGGAATAGAGGCCTATCAACTCAATCTTGAAGAAGAGGAGATAGAAGGTGAACTTGGTATCTTATGGGGAACCCTCCACCACATGCAAGATCCTCGAAGATTCCTGATGAGATCGAAGAGAAACTTTAGCTACCTCTTTATCCGAGAGAAGGTTTCAAAGGTCTTCTTTGAGTTAGGTCGACCATTCTCGAGGCAAGAGTTGCTTACATTATGCCAGGAGAGTTTAGGAGAGATAAATGTTGTTGAGTACCGGCCAGATGATCATATTCTCTTTATATTTTATCAAAACCGAAAGACTTAAGGTGAAGATTTAGGTAATGAAGATAGGTTTGGTTACTCCCTACTTTTATCCCCTCCTTGGTGGGGTTCAGGAACATGTGGCCAATCTCTACCTTAATCTTAGAGCTAGAGGTCATGAAGTAAAGATCATCACCTCTTCTTTTTTGACCAGAGATACTCCGGTAGAGTTTGACGAGACAGATGTTATCCGTATAGGCCTATCAGTTCCCTATCCCATAAATGGATCTATAGGTTGGTGCACTCTCCCTTGGAGACTAAAGGCAAAGGTAAGGGAGGTGTTATCCCGCGAGAAATTTGATCTTTTGCACCTTAATGAGTCTCTCATACCGGGTCTTCCCTTAACCATCCTAAAGGAGGCAAAATGTAAACTTATCGGCACTTTCCATGCGGGTGGTGTTCGTAGTTCTGCTTATTGGCTGGGTAGATTCTTCTTAAAGGAATATTTTGAAAAGCTGGATGGGAGGATAGCCGTCTCTCAGGCTGCTAAGGATTTCGTTGGTCGGTATTTTAGGGGCGAAATTGAGATTATCCCTAACGGGGTTGATCTGGAGAAATTCAAGACAGGAAAGACCCTCAAGTCATATGATGATGGCCAGATCAACATTCTCTTCGTTGGCCGTCTTGATCGACGCAAAGGACTACCCAATCTTTTAAAAGCCTTTCGTGTTATTAAAAAGAGATTCAAAGGGGTAAGACTTATCGTTGTAGGTAGCGATAGAAAATGGATTAAGGAGGATATCCATTTTGCAGGAAAGGTTCCACCCAAGTATCTTCAAGATTACTACCACACGGCCCATATCTTCTGCTCACCGGCTACTGGCAGAGAGAGTTTTGGGATCATTCTCATTGAGGCTATGGCGGCCGGTACACCTATTGTGGCCTCAAACATTCCTGGTTATAATGAAGTCGTTACTTCAGGTCGTGAGGGGTTCCTTATTCCTCCGAAGGATCCTCTCTCTTTGACCCAAGCCCTCGTTACCTTGATCTCGAACCCAGATCTTCGCAGAGAGATGGGTTCTGCAGGAAGAAGGCGAGCCGAAGAGTTCTCCTGGTCTGTAGTAACAGATTCAATTCTAGCTTACTACCAGAGGGTAATGGATGCTTTCTGATCTTGGACGCCGGTATCTCTCTAAGCCTATTGGCAGGCCTATAGCCCGAGTAATGGCCAAATTTGGAATTCTTCCCAATCAGCTTACTGCTCTTGGCTTAGTTTTATCCCTTATCTCCGCTATCCTCTTTGCCCAGGGGAGATTCGCCGCAGGCGGAGTATTCCTTCTTCTTTCAGGAGTATTCGATCTTTTAGACGGTCAACTTGCTAAGATAGCGAATAGGGTCACCTTCTGGGGGGCTTACTTAGATTCGGTCACCGATAGATATTCCGATACTCTCGTCTTTTTAGGTCTGGCCTGGTATTA
>DNCN01000120.1 GCA_003485015.1 bacterium | reverse complement strand
TTGATAAATCTTCTCTGCCCTTTTATATCTTTCTTCTGGGCTTGGAGGGGGAATGGGTATCTCTATACTCCGACCGCAGATTCTAATCATCTCAAGCGGGGTATCAAGGTATTCAGACCATATCTCACCAAGAGTCTTCATCCTCTCTTTCTCCTTACTCTTCCTTCTAGTCTTTCTAAACAGTCTGCTTTGCCCCTTAAGGCTTCACTGCAATTTTTGTCTTCCTTAAGCACCATATCATAACATTCAAATGCTTTTTGATAATCATCCATATTCTCAAAAAGTCCTGCCTTCTTAAGAAGGGCTTTGAGTTTCAATGGACCACCCTTCCGGATCACTCTATCAAGGTAAATAAAGGCACGCCTAAAGGCCTTTTTCTCTATATACTTCTCTGCCTTAGAAAGAAGCTCTTGTTCATTCTCCCTCTCTATAGAGGTTATATCATAGACTCCGATTTCCCCATCAAATCCTTTAAACTTACACTCCAAGAAAGAAGACTCCACAACTATATCTTTGACCTTGCTATATGTTGGACCATCGATCCACGTTCTTCCTTTGCTTGCCTCACTTACCAGGCGGGATGATAGATTCACTGCCCCTCCTATCGCTGTATACGACCTTTTTATATCTGAGCCGAAATCACCGATAAAGACCTCTCCTGTAGCAATGCCAAATCTTATCCCAATATCTATGATTCTAGGACAGACCTCCATCCATTTCTCCTTAAACACCTCTTCTAATAGTCTTCCAAACTCATCCTTCATATCGAATGCGGCAAGGAGGGCATCTTCAGGCTTCCAAAATACAGCCATTATTCCATCACCAATGAAATCAATTACTATCCCTTCCCTTTCAAAGACTATTAGAGACATCTGAGTAAAGTATTCTTGCATAGTTTCTGCTACAACCTTTTCTTTACCTAGACCCGAAACCATTTGGGTAAAACCTGTCATATCCGCAAATAATACAGAAACCTTCTCCGTTTTTACGGTATGCAATGGAGAAGATGGTTTAAGGAGTTCTCCTAAAGGAAGGTAAGGACCTACTGTGCGTCTAATCTCTTCCATCCTGGCCCACCCTTGGATAAAGACGGCACTCCTATAAGCTGTACTATCTAACCAATCTACATCTTCTGAAGTAAATGGAATGGATTTATTAATAAAAACAATCTCTCCGATTGCCCTATTTTGAAGTCTTATTGGACAGGCAAGGATATTGCGTGGCTTAATTCCTCTTCTTTTTACAATTTCGCTTTCGAAATCTGGATCATTTTTCATAAACTCTCTGTTTTCATCTATTACCCAACCCTCAACCCCTCCCTTAGGAATAACAACTCCAAACATCTCTTCTCCCTCAGTAGATGAGATAATTCTGAGCTCTTTGGTTGTCTCATCAACCAAAAGTGTATGCCCTTCTTCAATCATGAGAACTTTTAGGATAAACCTTAACATTTTCTCTAAGACCTCTCTAAGATTGTCAATCGATAAGTTTATCTCTTTAATGATCTGAAGTAGGGCTCTTGTTTCATACTCTTTTGGTATCTGCTTATAGAAGTATTTGATGGCATTATTGAGAAATGGTATATACTCATCTTTAACCGTAAATACTGAGATACACCTTATCAATGCTTGGACAAGATAGAAATCGTAAGAGAGGTAAAACTCATTAAATTTGGCAGGGCTTCTTCTATTACAAAGAAAAAGGTACTCTCCTATAGATGGCATAAAGTCTTCAACAGAAACCATCAAGAAAGATTCTATTCCTAATGCCTTAAATGGGCTACTCTCTTCTACCTTATTGCAAGAATAACCTTCCTCTTCATCGATTATAGCCTTTAACTCGTTATCCATCTCAAAAAAGGACCCTTTTTTAACTATTCCATCTTCAGGATAGACCTCTCTAATCTCTAATCTATTACCTTCTCTTACAGTAGTAAAGACAATCTCTAAGTCAAAGACACGAGAGATCCCCTCTAAGAAAGAAAGTCCACTCTTTCTTTTAGGGATGAAAGCTTTCCAGAAGAGGTCCTCAGTCTTCTTTAAGATCCTTTCTTCGTAGGGGTCCATCTCTTATCCTCTTTCAACCAGCCCTTTTAAGGTTTCACAAAGTTCATTTCCGTCTACTGGTTTTATCATTACCTCATCAGGTGCATATTCCTTTATCTCCTTATGAGTTCTATGATTCATTACTGCTGTAAGGACAACTACTCTGGTCTTTGGAGAGTCTTTCTTTAAATTCTTTAAAATCTCCACCCCTGCCTGTTCAGGATCTCTTTCGATAACCTCTCGGGTAGGAAGCATAATGTCCAAGAGAACAACAGCATATTCGCTCTCTTTAAGATGTTCCATTGCCTCTTTAACATCACAGGCTACATCCACCTCATACCCATCATTCTTCAATCTTTCCCCAATATCCTCTATTGTGGAATACTCATCTTCAACGATCAGAATTTTCTTCTTCATATTCATAATATCGCTACCTCCCAGTGATATGGAAGAAAGATGGAGAAAGTATGATGGTACCCATCTCTTAAATGATGACTTACTGCCTTTACTTCTCCTTTATGTATCTTCTCTACGATCTCTTTAGCCACAGCTAAACCGATACCCGTTCCTGGTATAAGGTCTTTCCTTCTAATCACCTCTCCACGATAATACCGCTCAAATATTTTATCCCTCTCTTCATCTAAGATTTCGTATCCTTTGTTGCTAATAGAGATACAACAACTTTCTTCCTTAAATAATAGCTTTATTTTGATAAAAGAAGAAGGAAATGAATATTTTATGGCATTATCGATAAGGTTAGATATGGCTAAATCCATCATACTTTTATCCATCTCTACCTCCTTTCTCTTGTCCCCTGTCTCTTCCAATTTAATCCCAATATTCTTAATTTCAGCGATGGATCTAAATCTGTTGATACAAGTTCTCACTAATACATGGATTTGGTAAGGTTTAATGATTGGAAACCTTTCTTTAGTGGTGATAAAAGAATAACCCTTTGTCTGATGGTCAAGGAGGGTTACTCCACCTTTAACCCCTTGAATAGTCCTTTGAAATTCTTGGTCCCCTTTCAATTTATCTTCTAAGGTCATACATTTGGTCATTATGATCTGCATTGGAGACTTCAGACGGTGGACCATTTCAGCCATAAAATCTTCTCTTTCAATAGTTCCTTGCCAGAGATTGATCTGAATGGTGATAGTCTCAGCCAATACTTTGAGAAACCCAACGAAGTCAGAATCATCCCATTCTATATTTGGGTCAATAAAGATAAAGAAACCTTCTATTTCATCACCAAAGGGAAGGGGAAGGGCATAAATAGAATTAGGTGACTCCTTTAAGCCAAATTTATCCCTAATTCGGGTTAAATGCTTTGTCCCATCCTCTCTCTTCTTCCACGAATACATTCCATCCCTCTCATTAAAGCCACTCTTTATTTCAGAGATGATCATCTTTATCGTTCTTTGATCTACAGATAACGGTGGTGCAGATATCGTCGCATCTTTACCTCTATAGGTTAAAAGAAATAAGGAGGATTCGATCTCAAAGAGATAGTTCACCTCCTCAAGTATTCGTAAAAGGATTACCTCTAATGGTAAACCTACCTGAAGCTGTTTGACAAAGAAGCTCATTATCTCTGAACGGAATCCTTGATAGGCTAATGTTTTCTTAAGTGTATAGTTGTTGCTTGCGATCTTCATGACTTGGGAAGCCCCCTCTTCTAATCTCTCTATTAGTTTTTTAATCTCTTTTTTGGACATTTTTCTAATAGAGGGAATGTGGCTTTTGGCCTCTTCAAGATCAAACCACCCTTTCTCCTGATCATAGAAACTTTCTAGTCTCTCTTCGATATTAGAGTCTTCAGTCTGATACTTCCCCCCAAATAGAACCCCAATAATCTCTCCCTGAAATTCAAATGGAATGGAGAAGGCCTCTATTCCTAAATAGCATTGATGTCTTCCCGGTTGTATTTCTCCCTTGATGATACATCTTGCCAACTCTTGAGTGCTATTTCTACAATGGAATTCTCCTAGTGGAAATTTGTGCATATAATTACAGAGAGGGGTCCAATATGACTCCAGAATAACCTCTCTTGAAGGGACACGTTTAACTTCTCCATCAACTATCTCCTCTACCACTAACCCTCTCTCCTCTTCGTTTAGGCCCTTAAGGAGTAGACTCAATATCTCCTCTTCAATCAGATCAGTAATCTTAGATTTCTCTGGTAATTCTACCCTCGTAATCCTTTCCATCGGCTTACCTTAGAAATAATAGTTCTTCTCCACAGATAGTGGAGGATAACTCTTTTGGGTTACCCACAATCTCCATAGCAATTACTTCTATTTTTCGGATTCTATACTTCTTAAGACTCAAGAAGAGTTGAAGAAAGGCCTGATTTTTTCTATTTACCTATCCTCCCAGGATCTTCTCCTCTATAAACTCTATCCTCTTTTCGGCCAGTCTATTCTCTTTAGAGTCAGGATACTCCTTAACAATCCTCTCATAGGCCCTCTTTGCATCCTCAAAGAGCCTGAGTTCTTCAAGGAATCTTCCTTTTTCTAATAAAGATCTAGAGGCCTCCTTTGATCTGGGATAGTCTTCTACTACCTGATCATAGGCCATAAAAGCCATCTCGATACTTCCCAATTTCTTAAAACTGCGGCCGATCTGGAGCTGAGCTCGGCTGGCAAACGGCGAATCAGGCTTTACCTCAATGCATCTTTGGTAGTAGGCAATGGCTTGATAGAATTCTTTAAAAGACTCAAGCTGGCGACCACGGTTGTAGAGCCATTCGTAGTTAGTTATCTTAGCAATCTCTTGAGGAATAACTATCTTTATCTCAGGAATGAACTTCTGAAGCCGATGGCGGCCATTCTCTACCACCCAGATAGCGCCAGTTCTAGTAACTGCTATGCCCATGGGTTTATTAAGCTCCCCAAGGGCAAGTAAGAATTTACCCCTTGGGCTAAACTTCTGGATGCGATTGTTAAGGGTATCAGCCACATAAATACAGCCTTCGTGATCAACTGTTATCCCTTGAGGGAGCATAAATTCTCCTTGTCCTTCCCCCCACATTCCAAACTCTAGGGCCAATTCCAACTCTTTGTTCTTTTTGATTCTGAACTTTCGGACCTTGTCTATATCAGTAATATAGAGATAATCGCCTCTTATAGCTATGGCTCGATCCCCATCAACACCAAACATCTCTCCCTTTTTACCCTGGGCCACCTGATTGAGATCTTGGAACTGACAGAGCTCTTCAGTGAAGTCAATATTGAGGGGTCGTCCTTTTTTGGTAAAGGCAAGAAGGAGACTTCTAGACCGATCGACTACCAAGAGGCCATGCTTAAAGGAGGTAACTCCGGTAAGCATACCTGTATACTCAGCAGGTCCACCGAAGGCGAGGATGGGTTGTCCTTTTGAATTGAATCCCTGGACCCGATAGTTTCCTGTGTCGGTGACATAGATATTCTCTTTTTCGTCAATGGCTATACCTGTAGGATGATCGAACTCTCCAGGCTCAGGACCAAGGCAACCTATGATAAGGACGGATTTATATCCTGGTATGAACTCTTTACTGACTCGGATGGGAAGGGTAGTTTGGCGTCGGAGACAACCCGCAAAGAGCAGAAGTAAGATAAGAAAGGGTAGGGTAAATGATGGGCAATGAGATCTTGGAGCTTTGATCTTGGGTCTTTGACTCTTTCTATCGCCCATAAACCGACTACCTGGTTACAACCTTATCCCCTCTCTGAATCTCAACTAAGGGGAGTAGTTCAAGGATTTCGGCTTCAGAGGTGAACTCACTAACCCGAGAGACCCTGACCTTGCCGATATCCTGTGTCTGGATGCCTATTATCCAACCCCTATCTGGAATCCTCTCTAGACCCAATACTCGATAGACGATAAGCTCCATTCCCTCTTTAGCCCCATCGAATTGGCCTAGAGTGACATTGATCCGATTCCCCCGGACAAAGATCACTTCTCCGTCAAGCAGGGGGAATCGATCATGGATTTCTTGAATGAAGGCGTTCATCTCTCGGAGGATTTCATCCTGATCTCCCTCAAGAACCTCAGCTAGAAGGATCTGTTCATTCGAGAGATCAACCAGTCGTAAGTGGACCTTCATCCTCTCCCCCTCTTGGACCACCCGACCCATTACTGCAAAATCAGCTTTAATCCGCTCAGCCATCTTTGAAAGAGAGATTGCTTCTGGTAGTGATTCAATGAAGGAGAGTTTCTCTAAGGGTGAGGGTTGATCGGGAGGAGGCAACTCAAGGGGGATTCTCTGAAGGGAGAGTAACCTGAAACGGTTCCTCTTTGAGAGGGAAGAGATGAGATAGTCAGTCAGTATCCTACCCGGATCGTTCTCGAGTTCAAAGACTACTAGACCAAGTTTCCGATCCATAATCCTCTCTTCACAGAGTGAGACAGGCTGAGTAAGGGTGTGAACCTTGACCAGTTTGGGGGTTAAGGGAGAATCCTTTTTGAAGAGAGAACCCAGATCAGGTAAGAGGCTCTCTTCTCCAGGAAGAAGGAGAAGAAAGATGAATATACCTACCTTAAGGAGCATTCATCCCTCCATTTACCTTAAAGAGTGCTTTAAAAAAGTTATTATAGTCCAAATCTGCCAGATGTCAAGAGAAATCTATAGGTTGTCCAACAGATGTTAACCGGGGTAAAAAAATCAACTCTATACTTAAACTCCAAAGTTACAAATGTAATAAGCTCTTATCCTTTAATAATGAAAATAGCAAAGATAACCATATTTCTGAAAAAATTGAATTAGTAAAAGTATATTCAAAGGTATTGGGATTCTTTTAGTAACTCTTTCTGAAGAGCTAAAGTATATGGCAGGATAGCAATGACACCTAAAATACCTCCTCCAAATAAAATCCAAAATAATTTCCAATTAATTAGTTTCTTTAACATTTTGTAAAACGGATTATGTTTTAAGGTAAATTAAGCGGATCAGAATACAAAAGTTTAGTCAATTATATGTATTTTGTATATTCCCTCTTTTTCTCCTGCGTAAAATCTATTAGATTGATGAGGGTCAATTGCAAATTCATAAAAAACAGGTGTCTCTATAATCTTTTGCCATGTCTCTCCTTTGTCATAAGAA
>DNCN01000018.1 GCA_003485015.1 bacterium | reverse complement strand
GTGGTAAGACCGTTGATCTCATTGCTAACCCTAAAGGGCTTGACCTCCTGTCCCTGAGGACCCTGAAGATAACAACTAATAGAATCTTTTCCAATATCTGCTGTGGCAATAAGAGTTTTGTGGTTGACAAACTTAACCTTTTCTGTTTTAATAACCATGGCTATACTCCTTTCTTTAGGTTCTGGAATGAACCAGTTTGTTTTTACTATGGAAAGGATATAGCCTTTTCCTTTTTTAGTCAACTACATTATAGCAAGCTAATTCATAGCTAAGAAGTTTTCGAGTTTCAAGGGCTGACCCCGGTATCTTCTACTGCCTCTTTTCTTGTGGTCGTAAATGTAGCGGCTGATCGCGCCATCTCAAGGTTAGGGTGAATTACTTCCTGCATAGATTTGATGATCTCCAGTGCCTCTTCTAATTTCTTAATAGCCATATCGTATCTGCCCTTATGGGTGTAAGCTTCGGCCATGCTGATATAAACATTTATATCATCAGATCCACTCCGTTCTACCTTTTTGAATTCCCTAATGGCCTTATTGTACTTCTCCATTCCTAAGTAGGCCATTCCAAGGTTATATTGAATTCTTGGGTTATCAGGATCAGCCTTTAATGTCTTTTTAAGTCTTGACATAGCCCAGACATATTCACCCTTCTTTCCATAGGCCACTCCTAAACCAACAGAGGTGTCTATCATAGTCTTCTTAATTTGTAAGGCCTTTGTATACTCACTAATAGCCTCGTCAAGTAAACCCTTTTTTATATAGGTAAGCCCTAAATTATGATAGGCCTTTACATCCTTGGGATTGATCTGGAGAGCCTTTTTAAACTCTGTAATTGCATTGTCCCATTCTTTCTTAGAAATATACACAAGTCCCAAATTGTAATATGCATCTGCATCATTAGGGTTGAGGCTTATCGACTTCTCATATGCCTCGATAGCCTTATCGTATTGATCATCGTCGTAGTAATTTAATCCTAAATTATAATACGTCGTTGCATCTTCTCGGCCAAGTTCAATTACCCTTCGTAGTTCGGTTATCGCCTCTTCATACATTGCTTCAGAGTAATAGGCCTCTGCAAGGTCAAAATGTGCATCTATAAGCTCAGGATCTAATTCAATAGCTCTCTCAAGAAGTGCTATTTTGACTATTGGATTCGCGGAATGACATGCTTTCCTATGATATTTAAGGGCCTCCTTCTCAGGTGTCTCAGGGGTACACCCACTTATAAGAACCTCTACTACTAATATTGCTATTATCCAAACGTATGGTGGCTTGTTCATTTACGTCTTCTTAGTCTATCTAAATAGTCCCGTAAGTCAGTAGCACCCCACCGTGTCCACTTGACCTCGGGGTATTGCGATCCTTCTTCCATGAACCTACGTCTGATATATTCCTCAAACACTTCCTTTCGGTATTCAAAGCACATATTTTCAAACTGTCTTTCAAAGCTGTCTCGAAGACCCAACTCCCAACCATAACGCCAAGGCCAACTGAGAACACTCCATGCAGGCACTAGTAATTTTTCTTTGAAGTTTTTCCATACCATCTCATCCTGTCTTTTTTTCCAGTATTTTGGATGCTCAAATCCGTGATCTTCCCAACTTCCCCACTTACCTTTTTTAAATCCAAAGGGGTCAATAAAGTTAATTGGGGCATCTTCTACATAAAGGTACAAATTTTGACTAATAGGCAAAATTAACGATCCTTTAAACACATCCTCCTGCAGGAACCTGCCAAGTCTTGGGTCGTAGTATCTGGCACGGTAGTAGTAGAGGCCACTCTCTGGGTCATACTCCCTACCAGTAAAGGTATAAGGATTCTTTATGGCTTTATACATAGGAATAGGGATTCCTTCCTGGTCAAAGATTTTTATCTCTCCAAAGGCATCATACTCATACATCTGTCTTGTATGGCCACTCCCATCCACCAAGGCCCTTATTGAACCCAAGGCATCGGGGATGTAGTAGTAGTCCCTGATGTCTCGCTCCATCATCAAGGGTTCATCTATGCCTGGGCCATGGAGGTAGGTAGCAAGGAGTCTGTTGCTACCATCATACTCAAAGATGATACCCTCATTGCCGTAGATGTATCTTGTAATAACCCCATTAACATTCTTCTCGATTCTTCTTCCCAGGCCATCATACCTGTAAGTGATGAGGGAGGAGAGAGAAGAGATGAGTGTTAGTTGGTTTTCTGCGTCGTATCCATAGGTGGTGGTCTCACCGGTTGTCTTGCTGGTCTTGCTTATCATATTGCCATTTGGATCATAGGTGTAGGTGAAATCGGCATCCTTTATGTTCAACAAAAAGACCTATCCCCCACCTCGTAGGTGAATGGGTAAGGTTGCCCCAGATGGCTGTTGGCTGGGAGCTGATGGCTATTATTGGGTTGTCAAAGAGCAAGGTTGGTTTTTCAAACTGCAAGCTGTTTTTTGCATTCCACACCAACGTCCCCTCTTGACATTCTTCTCGGATCTTTAGCAAG
This sequence comes from bacterium, assembly GCA_003485015.1. GTDB lineage: Bacteria > UBA9089 > UBA9089 > UBA9089 > UBA9089 > UBA9089. The sequence goes on along the minus strand of DNCN01000018.1, from coordinate 243 downwards.
CTCGGCTCAAGTGAATGTCCAAATGTCAAGGACTGACTCCTTTTTCTACATACTCATTTCTTCTTTTTTAGAATTATAGTGCTTGCTTTGAAGTTTTTTTATTATTTCATAAAGTCTATCTTGGACGTGAAGGCCCACGAGGAGAGATAAAGCAAGTGTTCCTACGTAAAACCCTACTACATATCCCGATTTTTCATTAACGATATATCCAAATATAAATGACAAAACTTAGACACTTTTCAA
>DNCN01000151.1 GCA_003485015.1 bacterium | reverse complement strand
GTGCAAAAGTTTGGGTGTAAGAAATCTTTTATGTCCTATTCCCACGCTTCATTCTCTCCTGTAAAAACCAACTCTTTAGTGTCGAAAAGGAATGGACAATCTTACGTTATGCCCACTCTTTTTCAAAATCTTCTCCCAAAAGAAGTCCTTTAATCAGGGCAGCTATGCCTCTTGGTGGAGTTTCTGGAATCCTAGCCAATCTATTCCTCAGATGGCAGATGCACTCTGCGGCCTTCGAGTGAGGATAAGAGACGACAAATGGTTTCTGTTGCTGCACAGCTTGTCCAACTAGAGAATCCTCCATAATATAGCCCAATCTTTCCACTCGCGCAGAGAGAAACTGACCCGCAATATTTACTATCCGATCAGCTACTCTCTTTCCCTCTAAGATATTTAAGGCCCGGTTAATGACTAACTTAATTGACCCTTCTATATTCTGATTTGAGATTATCTTAATCACTCCATAGGCAGCCGCAATAGCTGTGGGTTCGGGAGTGGTAATAATAATGACCTCATCTGCACTTAGGGCAAAACCTAGGGTATTAGCTGAAAGTCCTGCCGCAGTATCAATAATGATCAGATCAACAAGGGAATTCAGTTCATATAAAGACTCAATTAATACCTTTCGTTGTTTATGAGAGAGATTGGCCATCTTACTTACCCCTATTGTCCCAGGAAGGATCTTGATCCCGTAAGGACTCTCGACAACAATCTCTTTGAGGCTCTTATCCCCGATAACAAAGTGGTAGAGATTATAGCGGGGTGGCGGAATCATCCCCAGAACCACAGTTACATTAGCTATGCCCAGATCTGCATCCAGGAGTAAAACCCGTTTTCCTAAACGAGCAAAACCTATCGCTAAATTGACCGCCAGATTGGTCTTTCCCACCCCTCCTTTACCAGAGGTAATAGTTATTGTCCGAGGTCCTTCTGTCTGTGACTCATTTATCTCCATTACCCTTCCTTCCATACAACCTCCCTCTTTTCATTCAGGATTATCCTTGCTATCTTATCGGGATCAGCCATCTCGATATCTTCAGGAACATTCTGCCCCATAGTTACATATGAAAGATCCTGAGGGATCTGGGAGAGGAGGTTTAACGCCGGACCGAGGGTAGCCGTCTCATCAAGTTTGGTCAGAATAGTTCGGTGAAAAGGAATTCCCTTGAAACCATTTACGATATCAAACATATCCTTGCATTTGGTTGTTGCCGAAAGGACCAGAACAGATTCTATTTTGTAACGGGTTCCGTTGATAAAACTTCTAAGCTCTTCTATCTGCTTGAGGTTTCGCTGAGAACAGCCAGCTGTATCAACCAGAATCAAGTCAGCCTCAAGATATCCTTCAATAGCATCCTGGAACTCCTCAGGAGTAAATACCACCTCTAATGGAATATCGAGTATCTCTGCATATCTCTTGAGTTGCTCTACAGCAGCAATCCGATACGTGTCTATAGTTACCAACACTACTTCCATTCCTCGGTTCTGGGTAAAATCTGCTGCTAACTTGGACAAGGTAGTGGTCTTACCCACACCGGTTGGCCCAATAAAGGCAAGAATTGCAGGAAGGTCCCCTTCTTGTGGTTTGACAACTTCATCTACCTTTATCATATCGGCAATGAGCTGTCTAAGATGAGTCTTGAGCGGCTTGATATCCTCATACCTATCAGGTGGTATCTTTTTGATAAGAGTCTTGATCAGCTTTTCGGCTATCTTCTCGTCCACTTCTTGACGGATAAGCTGGAGATACAAACCTCCACATCGACCCGGGTATCTAGTTGGTCTATCCCGATATTCACCCAAAACCATATCCATCCTGGTCTTTATCTCTTTCAACTCCTCTCTAATGTCAGATGTTACCAGCTCTTCTATGGAGGGAGAACAACCAAGAGAAGTCTCAAATCTCTTTTCTATAAGAGCGCCACTTTTAGGTTTTACCTCTTTAACTATCGGGCTGGAACCTCTCTTCTCTATGGGCAAAGCCCCAGTCACTTCAACCACCCTTTTGGCCCTTATCCCTAAGAAACCGCCCCGTTTGATGGTCCGATGACTAACAAGTAGGGCATCTTTCCCCAAATCGATGGTCATCTTAAGAATAGCCTGCTGTAAGGTCTCCGCCTCATAGGTCCGATATCGCATCATCTTCAACCAACCCCCTTCAAGTAACTACCAACTCATCGTTTACGAGTAATAGACTAAAAGATCTCTTGTCGTTCGCCACTCTTAATCGCCGATCATCTATTTACATTGATTCAGGCCCTGGTCTGGGAGGATTTGGAGATATCCCCTGTACCCTTATTGTTCCAAGAGAGGTCACCTGGATATCCTCAATTATCTCATTATACGAAAGAACAATTAAATTCGGCAATGTGCGTCTGGAGAGGCGTTTAATATGACCTCGAATATGCGGCGAGGTAAGGACAATAGGGTGATGGCCGGCCTGGGTGACCCTAGTAATATTCTCCTTCAGGACTGCAAGAAATCTCTGCATCGTAGCAGGTTCAAGAATCACCTGCTCACCATCTGGTGTCTGCTGGATAGAGGATGAGATAATCTCTTCTATCTGAGGATCAAGGGTGATCACATGGAGCACCCCATCACTCTGGTACTGATTACAGATCTGACGAGCAAGGGCAGCCCTTACCCGTTCGGTGAGAATATTCAGGTCTTTGATCTGTCCAGCATAGTCAGCAAGGGTCTCCAAAATAGTTACCAAATCTCGAATAGAGACATCTTCCCGAAGTAGATTGTGAAGTATCTTTTGGATTTCACCAATAGAGAGGACATTGGGAACCAGCTCACTTACAATAGTAGGATATCTCTCTTTCAGATTATCAAGCAGAGTTTGAACCTCTTGCCGTCCAAGAAGCTCCGGAGCACGCCGCTTTATAATCTCGGTTAGATGAGTAGCTACGATGGAAGGGGCATCAACCACGGTGTAGCCAGTTACCTCCGCCCGCTCACGATCAGCTTCTTTGATCCAAACAGCCGGGAGGCCAAAGACTGGCTCGATGGTCTTCTCACCTTTAACCTCCTCGGTTGCTGTTCCTGGATTCATGGCTAGATACCGATCGACCCGGATCTCACCCTTGGCCACCTCAACCCCCTTGATCTTAACAACATAATTATTGGGCTTAAGCTGCATATTATCACGAATACGGACAGGTGGAACAATTATCCCCAAATCCAAGGCAGATTGGCGACGGATGAGAGTCACCCGATCAAGCAAATCACCTCCTTGTTCAGGATCAACTAAGGGGATCAGGGCATAACCGATCTCCAATTCCATTGGATCTACCTGAAGAAGTGAGACTACACTCTCTGGCTTCTTGGCCTCCTCCAATCTTCTCCTCTTCTCCTCCTCAATCCCTTCCTCTACCACCACCTTGCCGGTGCGGCTTGTGGCATAGCCGAGAAACCCAGTCCCAGCTGCTAGAGTTAAAAGAGGTAAAGTAGGTAGAGGGGTGAAGATCCCAAGTGTAGCTAAGGCGCCAGAAGTAATACCCATGACTTTAGGGTTGGCCACCAATTCCTTAACCAGATCCCCTCCCAAGTTGGAGGTAGAGGCCGCCCTTGAAACAAGTAGACCTGTGCCTACTGAAATGAGTAAAGCTGGAATCTGGGCGCTCAGTCCATCCCCTATGGTAAGCAGGGTATAACTACGGACAGCAGCCAAAGGTTCCATCTTGAGTAGAACGATCCCGATGATTAAGCCCCCAACAATGTTGATCCCAGTAATGACCAGTCCTGCTTGGACATCTCCAGCAACAAACTTACAAGCACCATCCATAGCCCCATAGAAGTCTGCCTCGCGCCTTATCTCCGTTCTCCGTTCGAGGGCCTCTTTTTCAGTAATAATGCCTGCATTGAGATCGGCATCAATGGCCATCTGTTTTCCAGGCATGGCATCAAGGGTGAATCTAGCGGCTACTTCAGAGACCCTGGTCGTACCTTTAATAATGACCATCAGTTGGATCATGACTAAGATAAGAAAGATGACTATTCCAACAACAAAATTTCCGCCGATAACAAAAGTGCCGAAGGCCTTAACGATACTGATCTCCTCTCCCCTACCTAAAAGGATTATCCTGGTCGTGGATACATTGATGGCCAATCTGAAGACCGTAGTTATCAATAGAAGGGATGGATACGAGGAGAATTCGATCGGCTTGATGGTATACATAATGGTCAAAATAACAACTAGGGCTAGCGTTATATTGGCTGCAATGAAGATATCGAGTAAGAATGGTGGGAGGGGGATGATCATCATTATAACGATTGTCAACACCCCAATGGAAATCAATATGTCAGTCCGCTGCGTCCAGTTCTGCGGAATTGCCTGGGAATTAACGGCCATACTTCACTCCCAATTCCAATAGAAACTCATGTAGATTCAGCCCTTTCATCTTCATCCTGCTCGACGGGCCCCTTCACCCTTATTCTGGTAGATATAAGAGAGCACCTCAGCTACTGCCCGATAGAGCTCGGGTGGAATCTCATCGCCAATCTCGGCAGATTCATACAGGGCCCAAGCCAATGGTTTATTCTCGATGATGGGTACCCCATGTTCGCGGGCTACTTCAATTATCTTTTGAGCCATTATATCCTCTCCTTTGGCTACAACAGTTGGTGCGGACATGTAAGCCGGATCATACTTTAAGGCGACAGCGATATGGACTGGGTTTGTAATAACTACATCCGCTTTTGGAACCTCCTGCATCATTCGCTGCCTGGCTATCTCCCGCTGACGTCTTTTAATAGCACCTTTAATCAAAGGATCTCCTTCCATCATCTTATGCTCATCTTTTACCTCTTGCTTGGTCATCTTGAGACCTTCTATGTGCTCATGCTTCATGAAAAAATAGTCGACGATGCTGATGATGAGAAAGACAATGGTTGCCTTGATAATGATTTCGAAGGCCAACTTACAGATAAAGAAGAGAGAAGCAGTTACATCCCACCCCATGGTTAAAAGAATGGCACCATAGTTCTTACGAATGACCTGATAGGAAAGGTAAGCAATTATGGATACCTTGACCCCAGACTTGAGGAGATTCCAGACTGTCATCTTGGAGATCCAGAGTCTCTTCAAGACCTTAGCCGGATTAGGCATCAACTTTGAAAATTTAAACTTTAGGGGCTCAAGGGTCCACTTATACCCTACCTGGATATAGTCGCCTAAAAAAGCAACGATAGCTGCAACAAACATAATAGGAAAAACCACCTTGAAGAAGAGAAAAAGGATCACAATAAGAAACGAGATAACATTTCCTGGGGTAAGTTTTATCTCATGGAGGTGCCCAAAGATATAGCGACTAAAACCAACAATCTCTCCTAACATATAGGGACTGATTAGACAGAGGAGCACAAATCCAAAGAGGAGCACTAAGGCTTGGGTAACCTCTGCACTCTTGGCCACCTGTCCTTTCTCTCTAGCCTTAGAGACCTTGCGGCCTGTTGGTTGCTCAGTACGGCCCTCCTCCTCGGCGCTAGCAAAGAGCTGAAGATCGAAGTAGAAGACAGAAGATGTCAAGGGACAAGTAGTAAGCAATGATTGGTGGTTGAGAATCTCCATACCTAATCTTTAGACTAAAGTTAAGCTATATAGAATCCTATCAATACCGGCAAAGAGTTCCTCAAATATCTCTCGCCCTATACCAAAAAGTGCGGGGACAAGGATGATCAAGGTAAAAAGCCCTACAAAGATATTTACTGGCCAACCTAACATCATGATATTCATCTGCGGGGCAGCCCTAGAGAGAAGCCCCATGGCAACACTACACAGAAAAAGCACACCAATAATGGGCATCCCAAGCATAAAGGCAGCCGCAAACATCCTGGCGAACATATCTATCAATCCTTTGGCCAGTGGTCCAAAAGAGGCTGGACCAAAGGTGGGAACAATCTCAAAGCTCCTATGGAGGGCGATGATCACTAAGTGGTGTCCACCCACCAGAAGAAAGATCAATAGACCATAAAGCGAAAGTAACTGGCCAATGATAGGCAGTTGGAGTTGAGATAATGGGTCCATCACATTAATGATACCCAATCCCATCTGGAGGCTATAGAATTGACCAGAGAGTAAAAAAACAGTAAACATAATATTACAGGCAAACCCGATGACTAGACCAATCAGTAATTCCTGACTGACAAGAAAGGCATAAAGAGCCATCTCTTGAGGGATCTTTGCCCCAAAATTATCGGCCAAACCTGGAAATAAGACAAGGGAGATAAAGAGGGCTAACCCCCCCTTGGCTTGAAAGGGGATATTACGATTAGCAAAGAAGGGAGTGCCCACAAATATTCCCACCACCCGGGCTAGGATAAGAAGAAAGGTCTGAAACTTGCCAACTAACAATAATTCCATGAAATATTCTATCTTTAGATAAGGTCAGGCATCGTCATTATCAGCTTAGTCATAAAGTCCATCATCATCCTTAACATCCAAGGTCCAAAGATGCCTATAGAGAAAAGGACAGCGATGATCTTAGGGACAAAGGTCAGGGTCTGTTCCTGAATCGAGGTAGCCGTCTGGACTATACTTATAACAAGACCCACAACAAGACCGATCCCCAGCATTGGAGAGGCAATGAGCACCGCCCGCAGGAGGGACTCTTGAATTAACTGAATGACAAATCCCTCGGTCATAATCTTACCCTCCTATTAAAGAAGTCAGCCAAAACTCATCACGATGGATCGAGTCAAAAGATGCCAACCATCTATCATGACGAAAAGAAGCACCTTGAAGGGCAAAGAGATCATCACTGGTGGAAGCATGATCATGCCCATACTCATCAAAACAGAGGCTACAACCATATCAATGACCACAAAGGGGATAAAAAGCAAGAGCCCCATTTGAAAGGCCGTGGTCAGTTCACTAATCATAAAGGAAGGAATAAGAACATAGGTGGGGACATCATCTTTCGTCTTTGGTCTTTCAAGTTTAGAAAGGCTCAAAAATAGACCAATGTCCTTCTCCCGGGTATAGCGAAACATAAAATCGCGCAATGGCTTCTGTGCCTCATTTAAAGCCTCTCCCACCGTCATTTCAGCAGCCATATAGGGCTTAAGGGCCTTCTCATTCATCTGAATAAGAGTGGGGCTCATAATGAAAAGGGTGATAAATAAAGCCAAAGTGGTCATCACCTGGACCGGAGGGAGCTGTTGGGTAGCTAAGGCCTGCTGAGCGAAGGAGAGGACAACAAGGACCCTAATGAATGAAGTGACCATTATGACGATCGAAGGGACTAGGGTGAGGATGGTCAAAAGAAAGAGGATCTGAAGGGAGAGGGCAACTTCACCCGGCCCCTTAGCCTCGGTAATGCCGATATCTATCTTTGGAATAGGAATGGGTACCTCCCGAGGGGGCTCAGCCAGGAGCTGACCTGATCCAAAGATAAATAAGATAAGACCAACAAGGAACCACGGAGAAAGACGAATGGACATTGATCAGCCTCCCACGGCGACATCAGTAGGATTTAAACCCTCTTCAAGGATCTTCTTGCATTTACTAAACTCATGGTATCCTTCGGTTACTAACCTTAAAGCACCTTCAAAGAAATTGTGATAGAGTTCAGCTATTGTCTGGGGAGTATCATCCTTCTTCCCCTTTTTCATCTCGAAGAAAAGGGGTTCCATATTCCAGCGAGAGACCTTCATGAATCTTGGTTTAGAGGTCACACTCTGGTATAGGTTCCGGACCCGCTGGAATGTTCGGTCAAGCTTCTCTTGTGAGGTTTCATCCTTCAAGAGCCAGAGGAGTCTCCTTGATAACTTCTCTCCCTCTGCAATCTCATCTTTTGCCCACCGATACTCACAAATCAGTTTATCTAATTCATTGATCAATTTATCAAGAGGTGGTGGTTGGTAGTTCGCACAAGCCGTGTTTAGCCTCTCACGGATATCATGGGGATTTTTGCAATAAGTATCGATTGTCTCTCTTAGAGTTAAAATCTGGGTCCCTCGAATCTTTGCCCCACCTTCTGTAGCATCAATACAATTAATTCCCTCTCTCTTCACCTCATCTACCTGGGATTCTAACCAACTGAGCCAGCCCTTCATCATCGGTGAAGTAAGGACCATCTCTCCATCTATTCCTTCGACCAACTCTACCTCACCGCGTTCACGGCAGGCCTGCCGGTAGAGCATCTCCAGGGTGCAGAATTTACTGAGGGCGCCATTATCCACTGCATCATCATAACCGAAGAAACCTTTGGTGTGACTTGCCCCCCCAGTATAAGCCAGATCTTGGCCAACGAAGATGATCGGATTGGCCCCCATCTTTCTTAACAGATCAAAACAGGTGGTGGCCACAGACCCTCCAACCTTGAGATACCCTTTTGGGTCAATAGACTCTTCAATCCAATTCATCAAGGGATGACCATAACTGGAGATAAATACTCTTTGAGGGAAACTGGAGAGAATTTCTGGATAGGCAACTGGTTCAGTCAGGAGATCTGCCTCTTTGAGGCTTACTCCTTTAAAGTCTTTATAATTTGCAGGATTGGCATCGATAGAGACCACGATATCAGGCTCAATTCCGTTGAGGTAGAGAGTTCTTAAGGCCGTATCAACAGCAGTGATCAAGGCTTTTCCCTTGGCCTTCTCGAGCTCTCTAACATTCTTATCAAGAGACGGACCAGCAGCAACGATGATGGC
>DNCN01000090.1 GCA_003485015.1 bacterium | reverse complement strand
CCCCCTCAGGGCTTAGGAATTTTGAAATTCCTAAGCCTTAAAGTAAAGGAGTGCTTTGGAGGCACAGAAGATACTAAATGACCTTGTGGGCTACTACAACGAAGCGAGGGTTCACAATGAAACAGGGGAGATTCCCGACAAAAGGTGGCAGGAAGCGATAAGGGATGGAAATTGTATGCCTCATTCCCTCTGTAAGGTTTATGGTTTACATGGATGGTAGAAAGATATGGGAGGTTTACCTATGAGAGGATAATAGGGATGTCCACAAATAGTTTCCCAGATGTGCACAAATGATTTTTACGTAACACTTTTTTATAAAAAAGCTTGACAAAAAATTTCTTAAGTGCTATATTTATGAAAAACGTAATACTAAGGGATATGTCGAATTTAGTTAGATTTGGAGTCTCATTAAAAAAAGGATTATTAGAAAAGTTTAATCGACTTATTAAAGAAAAGAATTATGTCAATGGTTCTGAAACTTTAAGGGATTTAATCTGCCAAAAATTAGTAAAGAAAGCATGGTTTGAAGGTAAAGAGATTGCTAGCGCAATTACCCTTTATTTATGACCATCATAAAAGAGAACTCCTAGATAAAATTACAGATATTCAACATGACTTCCAAATAAAGTAATTATTTTCACCCAGCATATCCACTTGGACGAGAATAATTGTATGGAGATACTTGCCGTAAAAGTAAGGATGCCCAAACAGGCACAAAAATTGGCCGATACTTTAAGAGCGATTAAGGGTGTAAAATATGCAATTACAAGTATGTCGAGTACAGACAAAAGATACTGTTTAGCTGATATTTTTTATTCTTTAGTAGCACAATTTTAAAATTTGTAGCAAAAGTAGGAATAAGATGAAATACCTTAAGTTTTGTTTTGCCACTATAAGAACCCTTTCGGATAAAAGCCTCAAAAAAGGCTGAAAATCGATTTATTTCTCAAATTTTTTAGATATTCTTAATCTTTTGAAGCTTTTTGAAGCTTTTGGGAGATCTTGGGCAAAAAAAAGGGGGGGGGAATACCTAGGCAGGTTTGCAATACTTAGGCAGGTTTGCTAAAATTAAGGAAGGAGAATGCCTCGGATTATCCGAGAGCGTACCTGATAATATAAAGGAGGTGGGAAGATGAAGAAAATTTGGGTAATCTTTTTGGTTTTGCTTGTTGCAGGTTGCTTTAAGCCAACTACAGATGAGGTTTTATCGAGGATTAGCGAGAAGGCGAAAAATATAAAGTCATTTAAGACAAAAATGGTGACATCAGCGCAGATGCCTGGCCAGACATTCGATATGGAGGCTGATGTTTGGTTTAAAACTCCTTATAAAATGAGGGCAGAGACAATCATGTCAACGTTTCCTGGTAAGCAAATTACGGTCTTTGATGGCAAGGTTATCTGGACGTATTGGGAAGGCTCTAAGCAGGCAGCAAAGGTAGACATAACAGGACTTGATGAGCAAATGAAGGATAAATTTATTGGTCAATCAAACCAGATGATAGAACCACTCAAGAAATTTAACAAAGAGGTTATAAAATACATCAAAAATGAGAAAGTAGATGGAAAAAAGACATATCTCTTGGAGGTTACACCACAAGAGATGATGTCAAGTTTTCCGATCAAACCATCAAAGATTAGTCTCTGGATTTCAACAGATGATGGATTGGTAAGAAAGATGATCTTTTATGGCGAAAAAGAGAGTGAGGCAATGTCTGTTATTTGTAGAAATGTTGAGATTAATCCCCAAGTAGATGAAAGTCTATTTTTCTTCGCCCCTCCTCCTTCTACGAAGATAATAGATATGACCCAGATGATGCAATCCCTTCCAAAATAAAAATTATCTTTGCCCCATCTTGGAGTAGTATTCATATCTATTAGAGGAGACTCTATCCCTTAAAGGTAGAATGCGATCTAAATTTTACTCCCTTTACCTACAAGGATATCCTCCTTTTCTGGCAAAGTTAATTCATTAACATTTCACATAGGGAGATATCCTTGTGCTGCCCTTGCCCTAAGATAGAACCAGGGATCGAGAGCGTAAACACATCTCCAAGATGACACAGTTGTAAAGGCCCTCATAATTTGGATGTTAATCAAAATGCTTTTTGCTAGTAAGCTAACAGAGAGAAGACGGAACAAAAAGAGATAGGAGAATAAGATGCCATTGAGAATAAAAGAGGTGAAATGGCGGGTTGTCTTTACTATAGGAAGTGTGTTCTTTCTGCTTGAAGGTATGGGGTGTATAATTTTTGTATTTCTTGAATGCTTTGCCTTCGGTATTTGGCCTCCAACCCTCAGTTGGATCTACAACTACATCAGCCATATTCCACCTTTGGTGCTCTCCCTTGTTTTAATCCAGTACCATGTGAAGAGATTCAATGGCCGGTGGCAAGACTGGGGATTTCGATTAAAGGGTGGTAACCTCTGGCTGAAGACGAGTTTTATACTGGCTTTGCTCTGGTCAATACCTGATATCTTACAGTATTTTGCTTCTTTATTGGGGCTGGTCGAATGGATGACCCCCTCTCCTTCCTTATCGGCCATCCTGGGCGGCTTACTCTTTGATTGGACCTTTCTTGGTATCTCGGAAGAGATCTTCTTTAGAGGATTTGTCCAGACTTACCTAATGAAGAATATTGAAGGATACGTCCGGCTGGTCAAGTGGGATTTTCATATAGGGACAGTAGTTGCTGCGCTCCTCTTTGGATTATCCCATCTGATGAACATTCTTTCAATGTCCCCTTTACTAACCCTATCGTATATAGTTGTATCTGCATTTTTTGGTCTAACCGCAGGCTATGTGTACCAAAGGACAAGAAGTCTGATCGGCCCAATAATCATGCATAATGTCAGTAGTGGCATTGGACTAGTTGCAGGTCTCTTGCTCGATCCCTGTTTTTGGTAGTAAAGAGCTGAATTTAACAAAGAAGAGAGACGGGTGAAGTCCTGAGGATAACAAGTAAGAAAGAAAAAGCAAAAGAAAGCTCCTTCTGTTAAAGACCTTTCCGCCCTCCTTTCCCACAAATTATGAACCAAGGAGGTAGACACCTTGTTGCTTCAACTGGGTCTTCAGTTTGGTGATATTTACATCTCTGGGGGTGACACCATCCTTGAGGGATAAAGCAGCAGCAGTGCCTGCCCCTTGGCCAGTAGCTAAACAATTTGCTACCACTCGTAGAAAATTCTGAGAGAACTCGTCAGAAGAGATACACCGTCCAGCCACGATGAGACCATCGATCTCCTTGGGAACTAAGCAGCCATAAGGGATGTCATAGCCAACCCCTGGAGTTCCTCCATAACCGGCATGGGCAATGGCATCTTCAAATCTTGAACCCTTTTTTATGTTCTCCTCTGTGAGAATGAATCTACCGATGAGTCTTCTTGTTTCACGCACCCCAAACTGAGAAGCAGTTTGGACAAATTGGGCTTGACCAAAGCCAGGGATCTTCTCTTTAGCCAGTTTCACTGCCCTTAGGATATTCTCCCTTATTAGAACCTCCTGTTGGGAGAGCTCAAAGATATCGAGTCCATCCTTTGGACTAGTCATATTAGACCACCAGACGAATCCTCTTGCAATCTCCCCACTCCCCAGAATGGGAAACCCAAGGAGACCCTTGACCTCTTCGATCACGGTGTTATACTCATCCTGCTTTTCGGTCCTGAATCTCTCTACTTCACTATGATCTACACCACTTAGTCTGAAGATAATCCCAAATCCTCGCTGGCCAGTAGCGAACTCCGCACTGGCTCGGGCAAATACATCCCCGTCCCCACTGGCGTCAATGACCACTTTACCTAGAAGTGCACCCCTTCCAGACTTATTCTCAATAATTACACCTTTTACTCTCTTATCCTCAACAAGAGTCTCAACGACTAAAGAATGGAGGAGGAGCTTTACCCCAGCCTCTTCCACCATCCTAAAAAGAAGTATCTTGAGTAGTTCTGGATCAACGGTGATATCGTATCCTAACCTCTTTGCTCCACCCATCGCATCCAATCGCTCGACTATCTCCTCGGCGATACCCTTAACCACCATCTTCTCTCCATCGCCGAAGCCTTCCAAGCGGAGGACTAATCCTCCGGTTACCATTCCCCCAAGGAACCCATAGCGTTCGATAAGGAGGTTCGAGGCCCCCTCCCTGGCTGAAGAGATAGCGGCAGCCACTCCCGCCACCCCTCCGCCAATAATGAGGGTATCTACGTCCTCAATTATTGGAATCTCAAGTTCGGGCTGAATTATCTTCCCATCAATCATCTTAATATCCATACTCTCCTCCAATAAAGAAAATAGGGTTAAACTTGATTAAGAAAGATGTATTCTACATAGATACCATATTCAATAACCCAGGTCAAATATTTTTATATCTTCTTTTAAGGATTAGAGACCATTTCTTCCAGAGCTTATCTAAGAATCTTTATCAGGAGCTCTTTTGCCATTTTGGCCTTATCCCTTGACACACCTCCTCTTTTATGATATTCTATATTTTCACTATGAAAAGAAACCCTTTTAGTTATTATCTTAAGAGAGCTCCAAGAAAAAAGAGGATCATCGTTATTATCAAAGTTCTGATTCTTATCCTTCTATTCACACTCTTTGCTGGACTGGGAGCAATAACAGGTGTTCTCATCTCCTATATCAGAGACCTACCATCCCTTGAGCCTCTTGAGAGTTATGCTGGAGCAAAATGGGAGCTCCCCACAAAAGTCTACGCTCTCAATGGTGAGCTCATAGGTGAATTTTTTCAAGAGAAGCGGGAGCTGGTTGCCCTCTCCCAGATCCCCCAAAGACTGATTGAGGCAACTATTGCCATTGAAGATCGCCAATTCTTCATACACAAAGGAATAAGTTTCAAGGGGATCATTCGGGCATTTCTTACCAACATTAGAGCCGGTGGGATTCGCGAGGGAGGAAGCTCTATTACTCAGCAGTTGGTTAAACTCCTCTTTCTCACCCGAGAGAAGACCTACCAGAGAAAGGTCCAGGAGGCCATCTTAGCCATCAAGGTTGAAAGAATGTTTACCAAAGAGGAAATCTTGGAACGCTACTTCAACAAGATCTATTTTGGTCACGGTGTCTATGGAGTAGAGGCTGCCTCTTCGTGGTATTTTGGAAAACATGTTGAGGATTTAAATCTAGTTGAATGTGCCCTCCTTGCCGGACTGATTAAAGCCCCCAACCGATACTCACCCATCACTCATCCAAAAGCAGCTGAGGTAAGACAGAAGGCAGTCTTAAGAGGTATGGCTGAACTGGGTTATATCTCCAAGGAGGAGGCAAATAGCGCTCACGAGGAGCTCAAAAAGATGCTTAAGGAAGGGAAGATTAAGGGGTCACTCTCTATCAATCAAGCCCCTTACTTTATGGAGTTTATTAGACAAAGACTTGAAGAAAAGTATGGTGCCAATATCCTTTATAAGGGTGGTTTGCGAGTCCATACCACTCTGGATCTAAAGATGCAGGAGGCAGCCGAGAAGGCTCTGTCTTCGAGTCTTGACCGGCTAAATAAAAATCGCAAAGGCAAACGGATCGAAGGGGCGCTTATTGCTTTGGATCCCAGAACAGGGTATATTAAGGCTATGGTTGGGGGAAGCGGCTTTACCTCCGAGAACCAGTTGAATCGCGCTGTTCAGGCCAGGCGCCAACCAGGTTCAGCCTTCAAGCCTTTTCTTTACGCAGCCGCTATCGACAAAGGGTTTACGCCGGCTGATACCCTCAGAGACGAACCTGTAAGCTATCCAGGTGCACGAAGCGAATGGACCCCTCAGAATTACGATGGTAAATTCCACGGTCTTGTTACGTTGCGTAAGGCCCTTGAGCACTCCATCAATGTTGCCTCAGTCCGACTTATGGAAGAGGTTACACCTATAGTAACGATTGAGTATGCTAAACGAATGGGGATTAAGAGTCGTCTTGAGCCATATCTCTCATTGGCCTTAGGAACCTCTGAGGTTACTCCTTTAGAGATGGCTAGTGCCTTTGGCGTCTTTGCCAACCAAGGGATCAGAGTAGAACCTATGTGGATAAGACATATCAAGAATGTTGATGGGGTGTTGTTGGAAGAGAATCTGTCCCTTGAAGAGGAGGTTCTTCCCGGAGAGACGGCTTATATTCTGACCGATATGATGGAAGGAGTTGTTAAACGAGGAACAGCCAGAAGAGCTATAGGGGAAAAATTCAGCCGACCGGCAGCGGGAAAAACCGGGACGTCCAGTGATTTTGCTGATGCCTGGTTTGTGGGATTTACCCCTGATCTTGTTGCCGCTGCCTGGATTGGGTATGACCGCCGGATCTCTTTAGGGAAGCACATGGCTGGAGGAACAGTAGCTGCTCCCATCTGGCGAGAGTTTATGGAGTTGGCTCTCGAAGGAACTCCAGTGAGCGAATTTCCTGTCCCTGAGGATATCTGTTTTGTTGATGTGTGCAGCAAGAGTGGTCTTTTGCCGCAGTCAGGATGTCTGTGGAGGACTAAAGAGGTCTTTTTACGAGGAACAGAGCCTGCGGATTATTGTCAGAGACACCAATTTGGGGAAAGCTATCTCCCAGAGTTGGTAAGAATAGTAGAAGAAGGCGAAGGCTCTGATTCAGAATCTGATGTGCTTGAATGCGGTGAATGGTAAGATGGGGCGTTCTCTGAGAGTCGTAGCTTCAAGTTTCCATTTTTATCGAAATACTCCTCTGAGAGTTTAAGTGGGGCAAGAAGGTAACCTTCGCCTTTCTTGAGTTGGAGTTCGGTCTGGAAGGCCTCATACTTACCCGTCTTAGTATTGAGAACCTCAATATCTACATAAAGGTTAGATTTCTTTCCTTTTCTTGGCCGTTTAGGCTTGACCTCTTTGAATTCCTTATTTGCCAAGGAGCGCTGAAATCTTTCCTGAAAGAGCTTCTTTTTATCTAAGAGATTTTCTCTACCAGTTAATTTAGCCTCTTTAAGGGCTGATTCATAAAGTCCCCTTTGGGCGTAGAGATCTTGAATCCAATCATGATCGTCTGGCTCAAAGGGAACTCTTCCCAAAAGATCGTTTATCTCTTCTTTTGGAAAATCATTATCGACAAAGGTATTGATCGATTCGAAGAAGTGGGCTATCTCTTGACGTTGTCTCTCGAGACTTTCCTGTTCGTAGATATGCCTTACGAGGAGTCTAGTTGTGGCCTTAAAAAGCTTGCTCAACTTCTGGCTGCTCAATCTTTGAAGATTTTCGATTGTCTTGAAGTATGAATCAACAAGCTCGGGATCGAGGCTAAAAAAGTGGTCTCCTTGTTGCAGGTAGCAGCCAAGGAGCCTTGTCTTTAATTGGAGTTCTACCTCTCCCACCTTTCGAGTAATCTGATAAAAACGCTCCCACCCTTGTTTGCCTCCAATCCGATTGATCTTTTCGGAAAGTTTCACAAATGTATCGAACTGGAGTCTTATATCTGGATACTCAGAACCCTCCCTTTTTGGCCTGACAAAGAGGGAGGCCGGATTCAATCTTGGATTTGGATGAACAATAACATTGAGGGCAGCGACATCGCTGAGGTTATTACTTCCTACTACCCTACAGGTTAAATAATGGCTGCCTGGCCTCAGGGCGGAAAGATCGAGATATCGACCATGACCCAGGAGTGCATCTTCATCAACACCTACCCATCTGAACTCTGTTAGAGAAAAGCCTTTTTCGCTCCCAATGCCTTGAATAAAAAGAGTAGCCTCTTCTCCTTGAGTAATAACCAGCGCATTCTCCAAAAGGGGTTCGGCAATAACGAAGATTTCCTCTTGCCATTTGGCTGCTGATTTGATGATACACCGATTATGCAATGAAGAGGCAACTCTCGGAATTAAAAGCGTCCCCTTTTCTATCCTTAAATCCAGTAGCCCTCTTGGAGATCTCAAGAAGAGAGATGTCAGGGGATGAAGAATTCTAGCCCCCTTATCAAGTCCGATGGTACTAGTGGCAGTGAAAGAGAGGGCATAATAACCTTTACCTCTGAATTTCTCTAAGAGATTGGATCTCTCTTGTGAAACACTGGCCTTAGTCAAAAGATAACAGAATAGACCCTTATCTTTCTCCTCCTTCTGGACGAAGGGACTTATGACCGCTTGGAGCACTCCCTTCTCCTGTAGACAACAAGATTCCATCCGACCAATCTTGATAATGCCATTTTGCCGAGCCCCTCCTCCGCTTGGATACCGCCATTCCTTAGCTAATCTGTTCTCTTCACATAGAGAACAGATCTTCTCATAATCATGAGAGAGCCGTAGCTGTAAACGATATATTGCGTTTGGACTAGTTCCCCTCAGGCGATTAAGAATGGTCTTACAAGAATAAATCTTTACTTTACTCTTAGCATCCATTTTTCATCTCCTAAAAACTGTAAAAGCTGGAAATTATTATTTATAGTTAAATATACATTAATTTTATCTAAATGTCAACAACTTTATCTGGGCATCAACCTTCCTTCTATATCTACTTATGCATAATTTATTATAC
>DNCN01000111.1 GCA_003485015.1 bacterium | reverse complement strand
TGCCTGGTACCAAGAGCCTAAGATAGACCCCTCTTCCTTTATTGCTTCTCTGGCAGAGGCGGCCTAACAAAAGGAATTTTTAAAAGAGAGAAAATTCCTTGGGGGGGGAGGTCTGTCCATTTTTGGCTCCCTTATCCTCTCCTTCTTCTACCACACCCAATCCTATCCTATCCTATTCTTTTCAAAGAACAACTTGCCAACTACTGAATAAGCTGATTTTTCAGCTTTTTTGAAGTTTTTATCCGAGAGACTTCTCTAATCTATTCTATGTTTCTTTCTTCCTACCAAAGTACTTTTGTAAAATGTATGGGAAGATCCAGTCTTTGAGAAGATATGGCTTCCATCCTCCCTTAGAACAAAGTAGAGGTAGTCTACATCAGCAGGATTTAAGGTAGCCTTGATCGCCAGGGTACCAGGATTGCAGATTGGTCCAGGGGGAAGTCCAGGATGGATATAGGTATTATAAGGTGAAGGTATTCTCGTATCTTCGACAGAGAGGTGGGGTTTTCGTTCTCCTAAGGCGTATAAGACAGTGGCGCAAGACTGTAGGGCCATATTCCTCTTCAGGCGATTGTGAAAGACAGCGGAGATGATATGATACTCTTCCTTAATCTTTGCCTCCCTTTCAACGATTGAGGCAAGGGTGATAGTCCTATGGAGCATTTCGTCTTTGATATCCTCCCTTTTAACCATCTCATTAAACCTATTGACCATCAGACTAATGACCCTCTCTTCATCCATCCCCCTATGCAGGAAGTATGTATCTGGAAATAGATAACCCTCTAAACTGGGTGGCGCTATAGATAAAGATCTATTTATGAAAGATGGGTCATGGCAGAGCTTGAGGAATCTGTGTCTATCTACTAGGTGTTCTCTTTCTAATAGATTGGCTATGTCCTTCAAGGTATAGCCAGGAGGGATAGTGATGTGGTGGAGTATGCCCTTCCCCTCTTCCAGCCTTTTGATGATCTTTATCATCCCCATCCTGTTATTCAGCTCATACTCCCCTGCCTTGAGTCTATTACCCGCCCCAGTGATCCTTGCAAGGATAAGAAAAGCAAGTCTACTTTTAATTAGACCTTCATCTTCCAAATCTTGGGCAATCTTCTTCGCCGAGGCGCCCTTGGGTATAATGATTATTCGGGTAACAAGTGGTTCCTCCATGGCAGTAACCAGTGATAACGTGATCAGGAACAACACTGATAAGATCCCAAAGATAGCTACAATCAACCTCTTTTTATCTTTCACACCTTCTCCTTCGCTACCTTTTGCTATTGGAGGCATCTCCTCAGTCTTGGGTCATCTCAGATTTCAATAAGTTCTATGAGTCATCCGTTCTTTCTTTAAAGAAATTAATATTAACATATCGAAAGGTATTTGTCATGAGAAAAATAAAATTCCATTGACATCTTACTCTATCTTCTTGTATATTTTAACTTTCCATCGGGCGGAACACTTTTCTTTTACTCTAATCTAAGGTGTTCGTGTAACATTTCCGCCCTTAAAAGACTAACCTTCTTTAATTCCACTATTGAGGATAAGATTGATCTCTTCCAAGACGAGTCTGCGGCCGATGGACTCTGAATATAAGAGACTCTTCTTTCGGTGTAATTTCTGCTATAATAGCTGTGAATATATCCAACCACCCAGAAATAGATCCATAAGAGGTGTTATTGAAGAGATTCAGAAGATTGAATGCAAGGCATGTGTTACTCATCGATAGTAACTTCATTAGTAATATTGGCTGGATAAAAAACGAATCTTAATGGTGTAAAGAGATGGAGCGCATACGGGATAGTCAAAAAGAACGGATCCTCAACTGGATCTATGAGAAGCTCTTCAAGGCCTTTGGTCCACGCCATTGGTGGCCTGGAGAGAGTCCATTTGAGATCATCATTGGGGCGATACTTACCCAAAATACCGCCTGGACGAATGTAGAGAAGGCAATCAACAACTTAAAAGACCACAGTCTATTAGACCCAAAAAGACTGAATGGGACACCCCAAGATAGGTTGGCAGGGTTAATTAGACCAGCAGGGTACTACCAAATTAAGGCTGAGAGACTAAAAGAATTCACTAGATTTCTGTTTGCAAACTACGATGGTGACTTAGAGAAGATGTTCAGTCGTGATATGTGGGAGTTACGCGCAGAACTCCTGGGGGTCAAAGGGATTGGCTTAGAGACCGCAGATTCCATCCTATTATACGCTGGGAATAAGCCTATCTTTGTCGTTGATGCCTACACAAGAAGAATCCTATTGCGCCATAATCTCATTGAAGAGAAGGCAACTTACTCCCAAATCCAAGATCTATTTATGGATAACCTCCCCCAAGATATCAAGCTTTATAATGAATTCCACGCCTTGATTGTGCAGGTAGGAAAGGAGATATGTAAGCCAAAGCCCAATTGTAGCCTCTGTCCCCTTAGAGAATTGAAAGAGATAATCCAGTATGTTTGCGATTCCTGTGGGAAGAGACTGACACCTACTGATCCTCGATATATCCTCAAGATAGAACTCTACGCCGCACCAGAGGTGGTGATCTCAAAGGAAGAACTCCAGAGAGACCATTCCGAAGAGATAAAGAGGCTCATCGAAGAGATGAAGGATATGGATACCAAGAAATTGGAAGAGGAGGTATATGTCAACTATCGATTGCATCTATGCCAAAGATGCCACAATACCTTAAACCAACGAATCGCATCCAAAGAGTTTATTTAAATACCTTGCTTAAAATGGTTGACAACCGACGTAAAGCAAGGCTATTATGAAGTATCTACTTATTTCAAGAAAGGAGAAAAGGGATGGTAGTCTTTCTTATTATTCCGGCCATAGTCATCATCTGGGGTAGTTTGACCTACAACCTCCTAGTCAGACAGAGAGTTAGCATCAAGAATGCCTGGAGCCAGATCGATGTTCAGTTGAAGAGAAGGTATGACCTTATTCCCAATTTAGTCGAGGTAGCCAAAGGCTATATGGCTCATGAGCGCCAGACCTTAGAAAATGTGACAAAGGCTAGGCAGCAAGCAATAGATGCCTCTGGAGTCCAAGAACAGGTCAGGGCAGAGAACCTTCTCACTCAAACCCTTAGGTCCCTCTTTGCTGTGGTAGAAAACTATCCTGACTTAAAGGCAAATCAGAACATGCTCTCCCTTCAAGAGGAGTTGGCCTCAACTGAGAACCGAATCTCTTTTGCTCGCCAGTTCTATAACGATGAGGTGGCTAAATACAACGCTAGGATCCAGAGTGTACCAGTCAATCTCATTGCTAGCTCCTTCGGCTTTACTAAAGAGGAGTTCTTTGAGATAGAGGACTCCTCCCAGAGGGAAGCTCCCAAGATCAAATTTTAGAGGAATAAGGGATGCCTTTCTCTCATGTTGAGATTGAACAAAAGAAAAGATGGATAATAAGCTTATTCTTTTTGGTTTTGGTCAGCCTTTATTTTCTTACTGTTTTGGTTATAGGTAATATAAATAAAATTTTTGTCTCCATGATCTGTTCCTGGTCCCTTCCTCTTTACTTAAATCTTAAAGAGACAATTATACTCTTAATTGCTGCTTTTCTTGTTAGTATCATCCATTGGTGCATTTCCACTAGAGATGCTGCTTCAAAGATGCTTAAGATTCTCAATGCCCAACCAATAGACAAAAAAGATCTTTACCATCAGCGCCTAAAGAATATCGTTGAGGAGATCCGGGCGGCTACAGGTGGACAAAAAGTAAGATGTGTAGTCATTCCTTCTATCTCAATGAATGCCTTTGCTCTTATGGATTTTAAAGAGGAGCCAATCATTGGAGTAACCGAGGGTCTTCTCTCTAAGCTTAAGAGGCGTCAACTTGAAGCGGTAGTTGCCCATGAGATGGCTCATATTATCTCAAGAGACTGTCTTGTAACGACCATAAGTTGTAGCCTATTCGGCCTCCATAGTGGAGTACTGAATAATATATTAGGCGATTATAAACCAT
>DNCN01000004.1 GCA_003485015.1 bacterium | reverse complement strand
GGAGGTATTTACATGCAATTGACTCATTCTTTAATAAGGATTCAAGAGTTTTTATCCTCATTGACACCATTATAATTTACTCGTATTTTGGTGTCAAGTGATTTATAATTCCCAAAAATAATTAAGGGCGGTTAGCTCAGTTGGTTAGAGTGCCTGTGTCACATACAGGAGGTCGCTGGTTCAAGTCCAGTACCGCCCACAAGCATCCTGTGGAACATCCTGTTCTCCAAGGGGGCTTTGCCCCCTATGGCGCTCACTTCGTTCGCTGTTACCCCGCTGACATCCATGTCAGCAAGAAGTAAAGACATCCTGTTCTCCAAGGGGGCTTTGCCCCCTATGGCGCTTACGCTGTTACTCTGCTGACCTCCATGTCAGCAAAGGATGATTTAAAGATTTAGGAGAGGATATGCGAGAGCAGCTTCAAAGATTGATGGAACTCCAGCGCCAGGACACACATATTCTGGAATTGGAGAAGAGATTAGAGGAGATCCCTTTAAGAATCCAAGACCTTAAGCAGGAATTCGATAGGAAAAACAAAGCCCACGAAATCACCAAACAGAAACTTGAAACCTTAGAAAGGGATCTCCGAAGCAAGGAACGAAAGCATGATGCAACAAATGAAAACATAAAGAAGTATCAAAACCAGATGTATAGTGTCAAAACCCAGAAGGAGGCTGAAGCCCTGGATCATGAGATTGCCAAAGCCAAAGCAGAGATAGATCGCCTTGAAGATAGAATACTCAGTCTCATGGAAGAGACTGCATCATTACAAGAAAAGATTAAAGAAGAGGAGAAAGAGATTATTGAAGAGGCTGAAGAGATGAATAGAAAAAGAAAGAGATATCAAGAGGAACTCGAAGTTGCTACACAAGAATTGAACTCTTGTCAGGAGATACGGGCTAAGATCGTCCAAGGTATTAAAGAAGGACTCATTTTACAATATGACAAACTTCGCCAGAAGAAAGATGGCATTGCCATTACCACCATTAAGGATGGGGCTTGTGGTGGATGTTTTATGGGCCTTCCACCCCAAGTAATAAATGAGGTTAAGATCTCATTCGAACTCGTCACTTGTGAAAATTGTCTCCGCATCCTTCACTGGGAAGAGGAATAATCGTGTGTAACTCTCTCCTCATTTATGCTGATGGGGCTTCTAAAGGAAATCCTGGTCCTTCTGGGGCTGGGGCGATTATTTACAGAGGAGACAGGGTCATAGAGCGGATAAGTCAACCCTTAGGGGAGGCAACGAATAACATCGCTGAATATAAGGCTGTCATCCTTGCCCTAAAGAAGGCTGAAGAAATGAAAGCCCAGAGGGTTACCCTTTATAGTGACAGTGAATTATTAGTCAGACAGATGAATGGTCAATACCGGGTTAAGGATAAAGAGCTTAAGATTTTGAGTTTAGAAGTAAACCGACTCAGAAAGAGGTTTGGAGAACTCACCATCACTCATATCCCACGGAAGAAGAACAAAGAAGCCAATCTTCTGGCTGATCAAGCCTGTTATTGATGATGAACCTGCCGAAGTGGCGGAATTGGTAGACGCGTGCGGTTCAGGGCCGTATAAGCGGCGAGCTTGTGGGGGTTCGACTCCCCCCTTCGGCACCAGAATGACCCAACGACTCCTCTCTCATTGCCTCTAGTTTTACACCCTTACCTTCATTAAATCCTCAGCAAGAATAAGTTCTCCCCGAAAGATACCCTTCATCTCTTCGAAAAGATCATACCCCTCACAGATAGGGTAGAAGTGGGTGAGGACCAATCTCTTGCAGCCAGCCTCTTGTGCCATCTTGCAGGCTAAAGGAGGAGTGAGATGTCCAGAAACCTTCATTTTGTCAGGAAATGAAGATTCAAAGATAGCAAGATCTGCATCCTGGGCAAGTAAAACCAGTTCGCGACAATAATCAGTATCACCAGAATAGACTATTGCCTTTCCTCCGGCATCCTCTATTCTGTAGCCCAGAGATCGTGGGGTATGCTGGAGAGTTCGAGTAAAGATCTTTATTCCCTCAAACTCCCGCTCTTCCTTATCCTCCATCTCCTCGATGTTCACTTTATAGTGCGAAGAGATGATCTGATCTCCATAAAGTCTTAGAAGTTGAGCATAAAAATCTTTCAGTCCTTTTGGTCCAAGAATCACAAGATCTTTCTCTCGAAGATCCTCTGGGTTTTTGGCAGCAAAAAGGATAGCTGGAAGATCTCCTATATGATCCACATGGAAATGGGTGTAGAATATATGGGTAAGGTCATTCCATTTTATACCTGCTTCATGTAGTCTTCGGAGTGACCCTGGACCACTGTCAAAAAGAAAAGGTTTTTCTTTGATCTCGATGAGTAATGCAGGAGAAGCCCTTCTCTTTGAGGGAACCCCACATCCTGTTCCAAGAAATACTACCTCCATCAAAACTCCTTGAGGTTCATCTTGACCCATCCCTCAACCTCATTCCCCTTGGCAGGAATGAAGATGGGTCGTCCACCTATGCCAAGTTCTAATTCCCAGCAATGAAGATCTCTGTAAATAGAGGTTTGCCAAAGTTTAAGCCTTCCATCCCTTGTATCATAACAGCCT
>DNCN01000131.1 GCA_003485015.1 bacterium | reverse complement strand
GAGAAGACGGCTCTCGGTAAGAATCAGCAGGGACTTACCCGCAAAGGATCTGGCTGAATCACCCCGAATCCAAGAAAAGAGCCCTGAATGTTGATTCTTAGCTAAGGTATATCTCAATACCACCTCTTCTGGCCCGATTATCTTCTCGATTGTATCCTTCAGGCCTTCATAGATCCTCTCCTGTTCCCGACCCCTTTCCCTCTTCATAAATTCACTCCTGTTGACAAGGATGAGGAAGGTCCTATCCATCAGGATTAAGAAGATCAAAGGGAGAAGGACAAAATTAGGAAACGAAAGAGAGTGGATAAAAAGGGAAAGGGAGAATTCGCCTTCTCCAACCATAGAGAGGAAACCAACCACGTTCATGAGAAAAGACACAAGCCAGCTTAAAGATGCAATCCCGATAAGGGCCTTCAAGATAAAGGTTACACCATAGAAAAGGAACTTTAGATACCATTCAGTAGGAGCGATCTCTTCTTCCCTTTCTACTCTTACTTCTCTCTTCTTTCTCCTCTCTACGACCAGAAAGGCTACCCCAAGTATCAATCCTATAACAACTACTGCCTGGCAATGGCTCTCAATCCTCTGATACACCTTCTTCTTAAGGTAGAGTTCATCCATCCTTCTATCGAGCCCCTCGGGCTCAAACCTTCGCAAGAGATTACCCTCCTGATCGAAGATACCGATGCTGCTGTTCTCCCTATCTACGACAAAGATCTCCCCTTCTGGGCTTAAGGCGATGGAGTTTGCCTGGATGATACCTTCATCCTCATTGAAGAAGGATTTTAGACACTCTCCTTCTTTATCGAAGGAGAAGAGGCAATACTCCTCATATCCAGACCTAAACATAGAGATATAATACCTCTCATCTTGCTCCTCATCCCTGGTGACCAGGATAAAACCAGGCCAAACCAGGCCGCTGCCTCTAAGACGGTAATCCGTGGTATCAAGGACAACCTCTTTTAGAAACTTGTCATTTTTATCGAGGATCTGCACCCGTCTGTTATTCGTATCTGCAATGTAAAGGTTTCCCTCTTTATCAAAGTAGACTCCATTGGGATACTTAAACTCCTTCTCTCCCTCACCCCAGTAGCCAAATGCCTCCAAGAACTCACCCTCCGGGCTGAATCTCTGAATGCGGTGATTAAGGGAATCAGAGGCGTATATTATTCCTTGCGGACTTATTCCCACATGGAAGACATCTTTAAACTCTCCCTCTCCCTCACCTTTCTTGCCAAATATGAGCAAAGATTCCCCCTGGGGACCAAATTTTTGGATGCGATGATTTCCCAGCTCCGCAACATAGAGATTCCCCTCTTGGTCGGTAGCCATACTTATGATCTCATTGACCTCTCCCTTTTCCTTGCCCTTCCCTCCAAAACTGAGGAGATGATTCCCACCCTGGTCAAACTTTTCAATCTTATCCTCAAAGGCCACATAGGTATTTCCCTCTCCATCTATGGCAAGTTTTCTAAGTCCCACTAATCTCCTGGCCTTTTGATGCATAGTTAAAGAGAGAATGATTGCCAGGGGCATCAAAATAAGGAAGAGAATGGTCGCCATCTTTATTATCCGTTTCATCTGCCGCTCCTTTATATGGGGTCTTTGGATCTAAGTTATCCTTGTTTTATTCTGATTATGCCTAAGTCTATTTGGGGCTTATTTACGTTTAGATTCAACCGGCCAGAATGTCCTTCCACACTCAGTGGCTCAGGGAAAACACCCTCATCGGCCATAATGACCAGATAATACTCACCACCAATGAGGTTCTTGAGGGAGAATCGACCCTGGGTATCGGTGATTGTCCCCACCTGGACCAAGGGATCAAGATCCCTCTCCTTTATATTCAAAATATTCAAAATACTCCAAGTCTCGTCTTTTTCAGCCACCCTCAGTCCTACCTTGATCCCGGCTATTTCTTTTCCTTCGATCAGGATCCTCCCTTCTACTGAGCCGGCCTTAAGGCGGGGAGTTTCTAGGTCTATCCGGGGAACACCATACTCCTTATATCCATCTTTCTTAGCCTTGTCATACCAGTCTTTGGCCCTATTATACTCTCCAAAATGGAGGTAGATATCGCTCAGGAGTTTACTCCCTTGTGGATAGCTTTGTGGATTATGATAGAATGCCTCTTTACTAGCCAGTTGGTCAATGATCTTGAGGATCTCGGGGCTGTAATTAGGGTATTTTCTGAGGTCTCCAAGGAGTCTTCTCCCAGAGAGAGTGCAGCCTGCCTCCTTGAAGAACTCCATCTCTACTTCTCTCATCTTGTCCAACATCCAATTCTTGGCATACCCCCCAAGGATATACGGTATGCCATCTTCCATATAGGTGGTCTTATAATTCTTTCCTTTAAGGTGACTATAGAGTCTTTCGAGGTATTCGGGGGAGGCATCTATAGCCAAATCCTCATAATCCACCCAAAATGGACTTATCTTTAACTCACTCTCCAAGATCATTGGCTCTTCCTCGGTAAAGAGGATAACTTTTCTCGCCTTAAAACCCGAGGTAGGAATATTCAATTCTTCCCAGAACTTCTTGGGAAAATCGTACCTGGGAAAGAGGTCATGGTAGACCCAGTATCGAGCAGAGAAGAAGAGGAGAATAAGGATGAGTGGTGGTATAAAACGGCCCAGGAACTGTCTTGGTGTAAGATTCGGTCTATAAAGGGCAAAGATAAGCATGGGGAGAACCATCCCACACAACCCCATACCAAAGCAGAGAAGTAGATTTGCGTATGGCCACTCCATAGTGAGTCTCCAAAGGCTGAAAGAGAAGAGGATTATATGGGGTATGAATTTCTTAATGAAGGGGCAGAGGAGAAATCCCGTTACTAAAACTAGAGCCCCACGGAGGATGAAGGTCTTCCAATTGTCCCTGATCAGGGCAATAGTAAGATAGTATCTCCTTTGGGGGTTACACTTTTTTAAACAAAGAACTATTCCTATTATCATCCAGAGAAGAACGACTAATCCCAAAAAGAGCATGAATATCCATATACAATCTGCGAATTTAACGAAGAATGGAGGTGCCTTCACATAATTCTGGTATATATCTTGAGGAATAAAGGGAAGCATTTTGAATAATTGAATATCTTCTAAAGCAAAAAGGAGAGATATTAGAGAGAGTGCTAGGCCCAGAGCAAAGCTTGGAACACTGAAGAAGAGCCCAACAAGGAGACTCTTCAAAAAATGGTAGGAGAAGGAGGCAGGTAGGGGTTTAGATGGAGGCTCCTCCCTTAAGGTAATACTCTTGAGCTTCTCTTTCAGGGCAGAGATGAACCCCTCTGGATCAGGGGGAATGATTACGGTATTCTGGAAGAACCCCAGATGGTGGTAGATGGTCACACACCTTGATCTATCTGGGCGAGACCAAAAGGGATGAACATACTGACTATTCCAAAAAGGGGGGTAACCAGGCTGGACATCAGTAATCTCGCAGAGGGGGATTCTCTCTACCGTTATCCGCCTCCTCTTTATCCTGAGTTCATCCTCTCTGATCTCATACTTGGGGGGTGAGAAGATGATCACGTAGATAGTGGTAATCGCAGCTATAATCAGAACAATCAGTAGTATATTCATTATTCCCCTCCAGTCACCTCAATAAGAATGCCCTCTTCAAACGGAGAGTCTTTGAATAAGAGGATGGTATAGCCAGTCCATCTTTCCAAGAACTCCTTTTTGGACCAGACCACCCTACCCTCTAAGGGATCTCCTATCTCAACCTCTTTCTCAATGGCATTAAAGAGGACGACTACATGGTTGACTAGATAAGTGAGTCTGGTATCGACGATACAGGGTTTCCTTACCTTCTTCAGTCCCTCCCAATCGAGTTTCACAAGGTCTACCTTTAATCCTTCGTCTTTTGTCTTTTCAATGAGGGCCCGGGCCATCCGAAGAGGATTCGTCCCTTCCCTCTCGCTTGTAAGGGAGAGCCTTGCCATTTCCCGCTCATCCGTCTTTATCCCCCATCTATCTAAGAGGGTGACCAGAGAGGCAGCACCGCAGGTCTTGGGGGTGGTCTGCATACAGACACCTTTATCATCAAAGAGGGAGATATTTGCCCACACCTTTACCGGTGTAAATATCCATTCTAAGTAAGTGAAGAGATAGACGAATAGAAGGCCACACAGGATAAGGATTCCCCACCTACTGAATCTAGTCGAGACATTCCTTGAGGCTAGGCCAAAGAAGAAGAGGGCAAAGAAGACAAAAGAGGTGTTCTCAAAGTAGATGGAGTAGTCCAGGGGAAAGAGCTTAAAGACGACCTCAGGCTGGGTGCGCAGCCACTGGCAGAGCAAGATAAGGACCAGAGAGATACTGGCTAAGGGGATCCAGATTCTCTTCTTCCTCCCACCCACAAGGAGTCCCAGAGAGAGGGCCACTACCCCTATCAACATCTCGATCAAAAACCAGATCATACCTGCATCCATCCTTTGTATGCCTCCTCAATCCTTCGGTTGTCTGAGCACAAAACATCTTCTAATTATAAAGATTATCAACATCAGGATTAGAATAAAAGTACCAAGTATAAGAGGCAAAGGAGACCCATTCTGGTCACCGGATACGCCCATGAGTGCCTTAAGGATCTTATCTTTGGTCTTATAGCGATCGCAGATCCTACGGAACTCCTCCCGGGTGAGTGGTTTTGGACCCATGGTCACTTCGGCAAAGACCTGGACAGGGATGACATACTCCTTTGGACGCCAATCGAAGTCTTTTGAATCGAAAGACTCTGATGGGAACCTCTCTGGATCTTCGGATATCTGCTCCTCATCAGAGTAAGTTCTACTTTCAGCTACCTTCGGTGGTCGGGCATAGTAGGCCTTGATCTTTAAGAGTCGTACCCCCAATACTGCCCAGTTGCGGACCTTGGTCCCCCAGTAGTTTGAGAGGACAGGAGCGATGAAGCGTGTATCCTCATCGAGGAACTTCTCCCTCTTTAGATCCTCTATCCAGGTTTTAGCCTCTTGCCAGAGGTAGAACCTTGCTTGCTGCTCGGTCTTGCTCAATTCCGGGATACTGGCAATCAGGCACTGATTAAGAGCCCCATCATCCACTCTTACCTCTTGCAAGCCTGATAGACCTTCGATCTCTTTTGGTTCAAGCCTTGGAGCCATGCCCAGATCATCGCAGACGACAAGGTAGAGTCCATAGAACAGCGAGGCCATCCTATCCAGCTCCACTAATAGGCCCTTATCAAAGTCCTCCAACTGAATGTCTGTTATCCCTCTATCCCCAAATACCCCCCTGAGGTCCTCTGCCAGAGATCGATATGCCCGGCCGGTGCGGAGGTAATGGGTTGCTATGGGTTCAAGAGAGAGTTCTGGTGTGGTTGGGACAGGCTTGAACTCTATCCCTAAGGTTCGAATCTGAAAGAGTTCTTTGACATGGGTCTCGCGACGCTTGGTGAGCATAGCCTCAAATGCCTCCCGGAGCCTCTTCTTGTATCGGGCATGGAGCAAGAGTTTGTCCTTCTCATGAGCTAGATGGGGAAGAAGGAGGGTCTCGAGGGAGTAAAGCTGGTGGTCATACCACCCTGAGTCTGGTTGGGGTTTAAGGTCTACTCTACCCTCCTTAATGGCCACAATCAGGTCGTTCATGATCTCGGTCTTTGGAAGTTCATAGGTTCGATACAGGCGGGCAAAGAGGTCATTCTCCTTAGATGTGGAGAAGGGCCAGACGGCAACACCGAACGTATTGGGGTTGATGTTACCTCGGGCCTGGACCCTCCTCTTAGATGCCTCTGAGCTTAAAAGGGCTTGAGAGAGCTTAGCCTCATCTTTAAAGAGGTCCTGATGAGGGAAGAGGTCTTCGAGGTTGAGGTTTACCTCTGGATTGGTGAGCCTCTCTTTTAGGGTTCGGAATCTGGTGTAAGCATCTCTGAAGTCTGGATCATCCAGAAGGGCTTCAGCCATTCGGATTACGGGAGAGAGTCCTTCTCTACCAGGAGGGAGATCTTCCTTTAACGCGAGGTCGGTCCAGAACTCTGTACCAAATGGTTTCTGGAGGAACCGATCTCGATAGAAGACCTTTTCTAAGGTCTCACTCTTGGTATAGAAGCCCATGGGCCTTGAATGGCAGGGATCATTCATGAAGGTGTTAAGATAGGACTTAGCGATCTTCTTTATAGTTTCAGGTACCTCAGGTTTATCTCCTCCCAGCTCAATCGCTGCTGCAAGGTAGCCTGCAGCCATATCCCGGCCAGGGGAGTCCCTCTGATCTAAGACCTTCCTCAATAGTACCTTGAGGAATCCCTGTTTTCCTCCTGGAAAGATGCTCGATCCAATGTGGATATACTCTTCGATTGCCGCAAGCAATCGATCATCGAAGTACTTGGTGAATCCATCGATAAGGTCGATGGATGGGAGGAGATCGCAGTCGAAGGAGTCTGTCATCTTTACCGCCGCTCCAAATGTGGGATGGATCCTCTCAGA
>DNCN01000082.1 GCA_003485015.1 bacterium | reverse complement strand
TTAGAGGCGGCGATCCTTAGAATACCGATGGTTATTATCTACAAAACTTCAAACTCGACGTGGCTTCTTGCTAAGCTTTTTGTTAAGAGTCGTTTCGTAGGAATGCCCAATATCCTGGCAAAAAAGATGATCGTTCCTGAGCTCCTCCAGAAAGAAGTTACTCCACAGAAGATTGCTGAGGAGTCTTTCAAGATCATAGAGGATCCTGATAGGAATTTAAGAATAAAACAGGACTTAGCTTATGTAGCTGAAAAGTTAGAAGGGGGAGGGGGATTAGAACGGGCAGCCAAGATCGTAATGAGTTATCTTTAGAAGAAAGAGGGATAGAGTAAGAATGAAGAGGATGAAAGTGGGTGTAGTTGGAGTTGGCCACATGGGCGAGTACCATGTACGAACCTATGCAGAGCTATCAGATATAGAACTCGTGGGTATAGTAGACATAGATGAAAAGAGGGTAAAAAGGATTTCCGAACAGTATAATACCATCGGGTATTTAGACTATCACCAACTTTATGATAAAGTCCAGGCAGTGAGCATCGCTGTTCCAACTAACCTCCACTTTCAGATGACTAAAGATTTCTTGGAGGCCGGTATCCATGTTCTCTTGGAAAAACCTATGGTTCCAACGATGGAAGAAGCTAAAGCACTGATAAATCTGGCTCAAGATAGAGGCCTTATTCTTCAGATAGGTCAAGTAGAAAGGTTCAACGGTGCAGTTGGAGAACTTGGAGCTATTGTCAAAGATCCTATCTTCATTGAGGCTCGACGCCTTGGCCCCTTTGTCAAAAATCGAATCAATGATACAGGCGTAATTCTGGATCTGGTAATTCACGACATAGATATTATTTTGGGACTGGTCCACTCCGAAATTAGAAAAATAGCAGTCACGGGTAGATCTATTTACACTGAGTTTGAAGATATTGTCAACGTCCAGCTCACCTTTGAAAATGATTGCATAGCCTGTATTACTGCCTCAAGGGTTACTGAGAATAAAATGAGAACTCTCTCCATCAGCCAACCAGAAGCCTATATCTTTCTAAATTACACCGACCAGGAATTACACATCCATCGCCAAGCCTCTTCTGGGGTTATCCTCACCAGAGATGTACTCCGCTATAAACAGGAATCCTTTGTTGAAAGGATCTTTGTCCATAAAGACAACCCCCTTAAATTAGAGATCCTTCATTTCCTGGGATGCATCAATGGACAGCCACCCCTCTTCTCTGTTCAAGATGATCTAAAAAGTCTTGATTTGACCTTGAAGATACTAGAAGAATACAGAATGACGAAAGATCGGAGGCAAGGTTATCATGGGTGAAGTTATCAAAATTTGGGTCCCTCTTATAGGATTCCTTTCTTCGATCATATTAGGTGTATTTGTCCTTAGACAGAACCCTAAAAGTTGGGTCTTTAGAACATACTCTCTCTATGCTCTCTACTTAGCCCTTTTGAATCTTGGGTTTCTAGGCTTCGGCTCTTTAAAGGCTTTAGGTCTTGTTCTTCTACCTCTTGGCTTCTTTCAGTTTGTGCTTAGTCTGACGAGTAGATTTACCCCCACCAATAGAATAATCCTCGCAATCGGATATCTTACGGGGCTAATCTTTTTAGTTTGGCCAGGCAAGATTGAGCTCTACAATTTCTTTTACAACCTACTTTTTGGAGGATTCTTTATCTACTCAGCCTATTTCCTGTACCTTCGGAGCAAAGCTACCTTTAACCCGTTTGAAATAAATAGAATTGCTTATCTTACATTGGCCCTGTGGATGGGCCTCTTCAAGCTTCTTATAGATATCTGTGATTCCTTCGGCTGGAATCTCTCGCCTTTCTGGAATTTTACCATAGTCTTCCAGCCATTTATAATGGCCTATGCCATTGCAAGAGCCAAACCCATGAGTCTTGCCTCCGTCCTTCGCAAGATCACTACTTACTCTGTGTTCTCTATCTGGGTTATCCTCTCTTACTTTTTGATCCAGACAATCTTTATGGATTTCCTGCGAATAGTAAGTGATATAGCCGATCCTGAACTTACTTTTTTCTCCTCACTTCTTACTGCCCTCACTTTAGTCATTTTAGTCCAAAGTTTAGGAGATCATGCGGTTAGTTTCATTGAGCAATTGCTCTTCCATAGATTCTATCGGCGGTGGTCCTCGATCAAAAGACTGAGCCAAACTCTCTCCCAAGTATTTGACCAGGAGATCTTCTTGGGGACTGTGCTTAACGTCGTTACTAACTTAACCGATGTCCAGAAAAGTTCCATCCTCCTTTGGAATAGGAAATTGAAGAGATTCGAGATGCAGTTTGCCTTTGGTTTATCAGGTGAAGTAAGAAGAAAAGCCCACTTCAGTAAAGAGAGCGCCCTAATCAAATGGCAGCAAAAGAACTCTCATCCCCTTCTTATCGAGGAGGTAGAGGATGATCCCCTCTTCGAAGGGGCAAGAGAAGAGATACTGAATGATCTAAAGAAGATCGAAGGTAGGGCTTCTTTCCCCCTTGTTGTTAACGAAAGTCTCATCGGTCTTCTGATCTTGGGAGACAAAAGAAGTGGAGAGCCTTACTTTTGGGAAGAGGTTAAACTGGTAAGTAATCTTTGTAACCAGATCTCAGGTGCTCTTATTTCGATGAGCTACTATGACCAAAAGATTAAAGAGTATCTTTCAATAATCCAAGCTTTTGCCTTCTCTATGGAAGCGAAGGATAAGAAGACACAGGAACATTGTGAAAGGGTAGCCAAATATGCTATGGCCATTGGTCAAAGAATGGGCCTTCCATTAGATGTTGTTGAATCTCTGAAGCTTGGAGGGATGATCCATGACATTGGAAAGGTAACAATTAGCGATGAAATCCTACTTAAGCCAGGGACTTTGACTGACGAGGAGTTTGAAGAAGTTAAAAAACATACTCAAGCAGGGTTAAAGATCCTCGTTCCTATTCAGTTTTCAAAGGAGGTTGTCGACTCTGTCCTAAGCCACCATGAACGTCTTAGTGGTAAAGGCTATCCAGAAGCCCTTAAAGGAGACGAGATCCCACTAGTAGCCAGAATTATGGCTGTAGCTGATGTCTACGATGCTATGAGTTCAGATAGGCAGTACAGAAAAGCCCTTTCAACAGATGAGGCAAAACTTGAGCTCTTACGTGGGGCAGGTAAAGAGTACGATCCAGAAGTAGTACAGGTCTTCTTATCTATCCTGGAGGAAAGATCTGGTCGATTTATAGATTCAACTAGAAGTGTCGATAGCCCTTAAGGGGAAGCCTTTTTTTACGGCCTTCTTTATCTATCTGGAGAACTCCGTCCTCTGGAGGAATGATCTCACCAATTATACTTAGAGGAATCTCCAATTGGGGTAGATTCTCTTCATCGGAAGTAGTAAAGAGAAGTTCATAATCCTCGCCACCATAGAGGATCAGATCAAATGGATCGAGTTTTAATCTTTGAGAGAGATCTGCCACGCCTTCGGAGATAGGAATTCTATCTAAAAAAATCCTAGCACTTACTCCACTGGATTTAGTAAGCTGATGGAGATCATTACTTAAGCCATCAGAAAGGTCAATCATTGCACAAACTACCTTCTTCTCCGCTAATCTCCTTGCTTCATTAAGGCGAGGATATGGTTCAAGGTGCTTCTTTACCATCGCCTCCATATTAGGCAGATCTCGGGACAATCTCCTTTTCAGGCAGATGAGACCAGCCTCTGACTCACCAGTGAAGCCACTTATAACTATCTTATCCCCTACCTTTGCCCCACTCCTCTCACAAACATACTCTTTTTCGCACTCCCCCAAGAGAGCAACACTGATTACCATCTTCTCTGATCTGTTAGTATCTCCACCTACAAGCCGCAGCCCAAAACGAGAGGCTATCTCTTCCATTCCTCTATAGAGTTCATCAACGAATTCTACTGGGGTGTTGGAAGCAAGACCCAAAGAGATGAGGGCATATCGGGGAAGACCCCCCATACTAGCAATATCAGAGAGATTTGCTGCTATTGACTTCCAGCCAACCTGGTAGGGAGTGGAGAAGGTAGGATTGAAGTGGACATCTTCAAGGAGCATATCGGCGGTAAAGAGCAGGACTTTCTCTTCTGAAAAGGGGAGGATAGCGGTATCATCGCCCGGACCAAGGATCTCTATATCTTCGATCTTGAGATGGGCTTTAATCCGGTCGATGAGCCCGAATTCACCCAGTTCTTCAACTAACATCCCGCCTCTTAATCTACTGGTCTATACTACCCGGCTTAAGGTCCTTGAGCATCTGACGGAATTTTTCCACCTCTTCCTCATCAATCGGCTGACTGGGCCGAGCGGCAGCATTGAGGATTGGCTCGGGAACATAGATGGGCGATGAGGTCCGGAGGGCCAAGGCGATAGCATCAGAAGGTCGAGAATCGATTTCAAGATCTGTAGAGTTGACCTTGAGGCCTATTTGGGCATAGTAGGTGTTATCCCGCAGGGCATTGATGACTATTCTAGTCACTTTAGCTCCTAAGTTTTCAATAACATTCTTCAGTAAGTCATGAGTAAAGGGTCTAGGAAGCTCTATCTTTTCTAAGCCAAAGAGGATGGCCTGGGCTTCAAATATTCCCACCCAGATAGGAAGAATCTTTTTTCCTTCTTCATCCTTAAGAATAATGACAGGTGTGGTTGTCCTAGCGTCTAAGGCTACACCGACTACATTCATCTCTACCATTTCTATCATTTTTCCCTCTTCCTTTAGCTAAATAAGATTTCCAATCTTGTAACTTACACAAGTCCATGTTAAGAACTTACTCTATATAGACTCGGGGAACTCTATTTCCCACTGAGCAAACAATTTCATAACTGATAGTTCCGCAAAGATCAGCCAGTTCATCAACTTCAATCCTTTCATTCAACTGCCGACCAAAAAGTACCACTTCATCATTTATCTTCACCTCTTCTATATCAGTAACATCAACCAAGGAATAGTCCATACAGATTGTGCCAATAATTTTGGCTCTTCTGCCCACGATGAGAACCTCGCTCTTATTAGATAATGTCCTCATGTACCCATGGGCATAACCCACCGGAAGAACCGCTACTATTATATCTTTAGAGGCAATAAATGACCTTCCATAGGAGACACTACTCCCTTTAGGCACTCGCTCTAAATAGACTACCCTTGTCTTAAACTCCATCACAGGCCAAAGTTCAACCCTTCTTTTGACCATCTTAGAGGGATAGAGACCATAGAGGGAGATCCCTGGACGGACCATATCAAGATTCATCTCAGGAAGATCTAGGATAGCTGCACTTGAGGCAATATGCCTTAAAGGAATGTAAATACCATCCTGGTTGAGCTCCTCAATTACTTTACAAAACAACCTGAACTGTTCGTAAGCATAACTCTTATCCAGGCTGTAAGCAGTAGCTAAATGAGAAAAGATACCCTCAACTTCAAGGTTTTTCAACTCCAAAACTTCTTTAACAAACTGAACCGCTTCATCTACCCAAACCCCTATCCTCCACATACCAGTATTCACCTTGATATGAACTTTGATCTTCTTCTCCTTAGCCATAGCCGTTTTAGAGAGGAGTTGAGCCATCTCCATGGTAAATATTCCTGGAGTAAGATCATGATCAGCGACAGAGTCTACCTCTTCATGAAGGGAAGGCCCCAGAATCAGAATAGGAACTGAGATTCCTGCCTCCCGAAGTCTTATCCCTTCCTCAACAGAGAAAACCCCAAAACTCTCCACCCCTTCTTCAAGAAGTACTTGAGTAACCTCAACCGCACCGTGACCATAAGCGTCAGCCTTAACCACAGGCACAATCTTTGTATCCACCGGGATAATCCTTTTGAGTTCTCTTAGATTATGCCGCAAATTACCAAGATTTATCTCACACCAGCCCAGCTTCGAAGATTCCATCCTAAACCATTTCTGCTTCTAATTCCTTGACCATCCCGGGATTGATGATAAAGGAACCTTCTTCTCCAATGGGAATAGTTTTAAAATTTACCTCGATTTGACTAAGATCTCTTCCATCGCTATACCGGGCACACAGAGAGGCAGCAGTGATAACCCCCTCTGGAAAGATCTCTCCTCGAAGAAGGACAAGTGGCCCCTTGTATCCCTTAACCTCCAAAAGAACATCTCCATTCCTCAGGAGATTCCGCAATAGAAGATTCTCCCTCATGTTACGACCCACAATAACCTTAGCTTTCTCTGATATCCGAAAGTGTCGGCCCACCTTCAATAACTCTAGATCGCTCAAAGTGGGTCTTTTATGTAATAATTCATCCCGCAATCGACGGGAGAATATAGGATCGGTCAAAAGGCATCCTCCAGCTGGGGTGGAGAATCTAGTAATGCCCAATTGCTTTGCAAGATCCAGTTGTCTACGCCGACTGCGACCGTAAATATCTAAAAGATTTTCTCTCTTTATCCATCCCCGTTCTTCAGGGATAGTTAGAGGAAGCCTCTTGGCCGAAAGGGGGCGAAGGATTAACCCAGTAAGTCCCGACTCCCTTTCAATTATTGATAAAGCCTCCCTTGACTGGGACTTTGGCCTTGACCCTAAAACCTCACCCGTGACAATAAAATTAGCACCGATCTCTTCCATGTACCCCCTTGCTTTCTTGAACATCAAAGAATGACAATCGATACAGGGGTTCATATTCTTACCAAAGCCATATTTGGGATTATAGAGCAGATTAATATAATCTTCACCAAATCTGATTATCTTTAAAGGGATCTCCAGTTCCTTAGAGACCTCGATAGCTTTGTCTGGCCCAAAGAAAGGTGAAATGAAATTGACCCCGAGAATCTCTACTCCTTCTCCTTTAACAATACTTGCCGCTAGACTTGAGTCAAGGCCGCCAGATAGGAGAGCAACTGCCTTAACCATCTTCCTTTTAACCTTCCATACCGGGCTTAAGGTGGAGATGAATAGCCTGTGAGATTCTCTCTATGGGCATATTCCTAAGGAGCCGATTTAGATTTTGGTAGGCAACCATGTCCTCTTGCCTTCCCCAGGAGGCATACTCTAATGCCTTGGTATAGCTTCTGAAGGCCTCATCCTCCAGATTTAACTTCTCATAAACAACGCCTATATTATTATAGACCTTACCCAGTTCAAGACAGAGGATATTTTCTAACTTCCCAGATTTTCCAGCCAGTTCGACAGCCTTTAGCTTACGATGGTACACTGCAATAGTCCTTTCATACCTCTCCTTTGCCTCTGGCCAATTATAGATATGAACATAGGCATTGCCCAGGTTATAGTTCAGAATGGGGTTCTCCTCATCCTCCTTGATGAGTTCATTCCACTGATTAATAGCCTCTTCGTAATCCTTTTCTTTATAAAGAGCTACTCCCCAGTTATAGTTCATATCCTTTGTTTTGAACCCCAGAGAGCTAGCCCATTCATACGCCTTAATGGCTTCCCTAGTCTTACCGATGGCATAATAGAGGTTCCCCAGCCAATAGTGGTTCTTTGGATCTTGAGGTATCAAGGCCACAGCCTCTTTAAGGAATCTCTCAGCCTCATCAAACCTCCCCTCGCGGAAAGATATCTCTCCCGCAAGACCACTGACCAGAATAGATCGCGGGCTATCCTTAATAAGTATACCGAGATGAGTCTTGGCTTCATCCAACCGGCCAGAATCGGCGAAGATCTGAGCTAGCCTAAAGCGGGCCTCCCAGTTGGAAGGATAGTAGTCCAAAACCGTTTGCAAAAGCTCCTCAGCCAGTTCAGGGCGATCTAAGTAACTGATACCAAGCTTTGTGAGAGCCTCTTGATCGATAGCCTCTTTATCCTGACGTAATTTAGCCATAATATATCTATGGACACCCAAAGCCTTATCGTACTCTCCCTGGGTAAGAAATACACGTTGAAGTCCGTGAAGAACTTTAATGTTTTTGGGATCGATCTTCAAGGCACGATTGAGAAGGTAGTAAGCCTCTTCAGATTTTGCCTCCTCCATAGCTAATCTAGCTAAAATAAACAAAGACTCGACATCCTTGGAATTGACTTTCTCCAAGATATAGATCACCTTCTCACGTGCTTGTAAGTTATTCCCCGTAGCCAGATAAAGCTTAATAAGATTGTGATTGGCTTCAATATCCTTGGGCTTCTCCCTCAAAACATGGTTAAACTTGACCTCAGCCCGTCTATATTCATTCTTTTCAAGATATGCTAGGCCATAACGGGAATATTCTTTGAGTCGGCCAAACAATTTCTTTTTAATCCCTTTCTCAAACTCCCTCTCAGCTTCATTGAATCTTCCTTGTTCAATGTAAAGAATACCTTTATCCAGGGGTTTAACCTGGACTTCAACCGGGGGTTTAACCTGGACTTCAACCGGGGGTTTATCCG
This sequence comes from bacterium, assembly GCA_003485015.1. Lineage (GTDB taxonomy): Bacteria > UBA9089 > UBA9089 > UBA9089 > UBA9089 > UBA9089. The sequence goes on along the minus strand of DNCN01000082.1, from coordinate 4,878 downwards.
GGGGCAGGGGCTTTTCTCTAGTAGTACTATATTTGACTAAGAGTGTTACTGACCATCCAATTAGGATTAGAGGAAAGAGGATCGAAGCAGCTATGAAGAGTGCCTTCCTAATAAGAGGATAAACTCGGGGTAAGACTATTACCTTCTTTTCTTCTGGAACCTCCTCTTTTGGAACCTCCTCTTCGGGAACTTCTATCTCGGGAACCTCTATCTTGGGAACTTCTATCCTGGGGACTTCTACCTCTAGCCATGGTTTGGGGGCTACTCCCTCTTCCCTTTCTTTTGCAAGCTCCCTGGATACTTCTTCCTCCTCTTCCTGAATGCCCATCTCCAGAAAGGGCATCAGTTCTTCTTCAAATGACTCCTCTTCCTCCAGAGGTATTGGCTCTCTCTCTTCTCTTCTGAAAACATCTGGTTGAAAAGGTTCAGCGCGTGCTTTCGGAAGGTTTTCTTTTTGGACTTCATCAACGAGTCTTTCAAGTCCTCCCTGCCCGAAGAGGGCATCCAGAGCCTCCGCATCTTCAATAATCTCTTTTTCTTCTCTTTCTTTGTCCCAAGCCATTGACCTTCCTCCGATTTAGAGTTATTTTACTATATGTTCTCCCTCAAAGTCAAGAAAATTTGAATCGGAGAAAAACTGATTGTCTACAGATTTTCCAGATTAAAAGTTAGAAGCGAAACTCGAGTCCTAATGAGCCCTCGTAGGCATAGTAATCTTTACCTTCAGCCAATTGATCATCAAAATACTCACCTTTTACTCCTAGGGTAGCAGAGAGATTCTGTTGGACTTGATACTTAAAGTTCACCCCCATGGTATATCTGCTCAATCTAATCTTATAGAGATTAGTCTCGATCCTTTGTCTAAATTCACCACCTAAGTTGAAACCTGTCTCAATCTGGTGGGAAAGGAGAAGTTTTCGCTTAACGAAAGGAAATTTTATCGATAGAGGTCTAGTTATCCTATAATCTAGGTTCAGGCTTGGTGAGAGGATTTCTTCAAAGTTTACCTCTTTCCCTTTAAGCTCTTCACTCTGAGTAAAGTTGACACTAAAGGTGGTTCGAAGATTTTCGTTCCAACTAGCCTGCCAGTTCAGGGAGGGAGATCGTGAGGTCTCTCTCGATATATCCCGAAGTATATCCCGAGCAACCTTTTCGCTTTGGGTATACTTGGTCAATAAATAGGATGAAAGGGTGATCCTCTTCCAGAACCCGAAGGCCTCATTCAGGCTGAGCCGGAGTGAAAGATTGTAACTTGCGGTATCTCTGTAAATAATAGAGCTCTGAGAGGAGGACTCTTGGTTTTCAAGGGAGTACCTAGTCGAGAGATCCAATGGATCCCAGAGGTACCAATTGGTCCCAAGGCTATTTGTCCGGATATTGGAGGCAGATCTCCTCTTAGTGGCTATCCCCGCGGGATCACCCTCAAGGCTTATTCCTCTAATGAGCTGAGAGTAATCGTGATAGACCTTCCCCAATGTCTCAGAGGTACCCTCCTTTCCATCTAAATCAGTGTAACTGGCTTTGACATTGAGCCTAAAGGTATGCTCAAGGTCGATGAATTTAAGGGATTCCATCCATTCCTTGGGGGTAAACTTTGTCAGAAACTTGAAATCAGCTTCAGAGGAGACGCTCTTCTTGTCCTCTTGGGCAGGGCTATAGCTATGGGTGTATGTCTCATCAAAATCTGCGCCAGTATCCAGTTTGGGGCGAACTCCTTTAATAGCCGAATAGTCTGCCCCGAAATTGACCTTAAGATTACGGGATTGAAGCTTGTAGTCTTGGTCACGCCAATTTGAAAGCTCCTCCCACTTGAGCCTTTCCCTGAATCCTATAGAAGATGAAGTAGAAAGGCTTGTTTTAGGTGAAAATCTCAGGCCGATTACTCCATCATGGGTCTTCTCAAGAAGAAGTCTATCCTTGGATCTATCATTAGGATAGGTAGTCTTCTTACTTGCCCCAATATACTTGTACCCTGGAGAAAGCTCGAGTCTCTTCCCAATGGGAATACCCAAAACCTTCTCAGAAAACCCGTAGGCGTAGGAGATTTCCCCAGTAAAAGTTCCCTCATCTTCAAGACGTCTCTCTTCTTGATAAGCGATGTCTGCCTCCCTAGTCATATAACTACAGGTAATCTTAGGAAGTTTGTCCCGGAGAAACTTGATTCCATAAGTGTATTTCTCTTCACACTTAGTCCCTAAATCTCGGGTGATGACATTCTCTACCTTCTCTGGATCTGTCTCAATCCTCGATCTTGAGCCACTATAGGAGAGGGGCAACCACTTAATCTTAGATAGCTCGAAAGACCAATCCTGGGTGGTGATATCCTGAGTTGGAGCAGTCATGCCCATCGAGCTGAAGGCGCTTTCCATAACCTTCTCACCCCACCTGAGCTTGAGCCAGTCAGCCCAACTTGTCTCGACCTTGATCCGACGGGCGTGGCCTTCATCTATCTCTGTCTCAGCTAAGTGAACCTCATTGATCCAGATTTCACCGCTAGCATCCCCATATACTCCCAGTTGGAGGGTCTTTATATTACTCATCAAAGGTTTACCTTGATATTCACCACCAGCCAACCACGCCTCCCTTGACCTTCTGAGATCAATTTCAAACAAGCGCCAACCCGAAAAGTTTACCTTGATCTTCTCGCCAAAGTAATTGGCATTATCTGTTCCAAAACGGAAGAAGAGGTTTTCTCCTTTACCAAAACCATAAATCCAGAATCTCAACTTCTTATGCTGGGAGTAATCCCGAGCATAAGTATAAGTATAAGCGGTTTTTCCTACCTCATTTGGAGCAAGGTTATAGCGGAGGACAAGAGCCTCCTCCTTATATTTAGCGAGATCCTCTCCCCGATAAAGCTTCTTAAATTCAGGGTCATCCTTGAGGTCTTTATAGTCAGGGTCATCCTTTGAGTTCTTGGCAGTGATAGTGAAGTAGCTTTCTCCTAAAGGAGTCTTTTCTCTTCCATCAACCAACACCACCCCTTTCTCCCACCTTGTCCCAATAGCGGCGATTTCATCAATATAGATCTCCCCTCGGCCACTTGCCTTGACCCGAATCCTAATATGCTTGATCAGATTCCAGCTTTTGCTATCGAAGCTTCCTGCCGGTGCTGCCTCCTTCAAGGGAATACTATAGAGAGTCCAGCCACTTTCTATATCTTTCGAATACTCCTTTATCCGGTACTTATCTTTAAGCTCTAAATTAAAGTAGCTCTCTTCAAAACCGGGTAAGCTGCTATTGAGCCTTCCATCTCCATCCAGATCTTCGGAATCGAGCCGGCTATTACCTACCCCTACCCGAGTGATGATAGCCCCTCCCGACCCATTGAACTCCCAACCAACATCCTCACCCGGATTTAAGAGGCCATCCCTATTCTTATCCTCTGTATCCAGAACACCATCACCATCAGCATCTTCACTGAAGATACCCAGATCGATGTGGATGGTCTCACTGGTGACTCCCTTTGTCCAGACCTCAAGGGAGTCGTATTTTGAAAAGTCAAGGGAGACTCTTGATAATGGTGAGACTACGGCGATTGACTCTGGTGGATTGAGCTCATACTTTAAGACCAGTGATTTCTGTTTACCTTTTACCTCTCTTTTGACCAAGTGCCCTACCTCTTCATTGTATGGCCCTGCCCTTTCGCGATAAGGTTCATCTCTATACCTTAGAATGCCCCTGGGGGCACCACCTAGGGATCCTAGGGCCCAAGCCTGGGCGTCCATTGAAACCGAATACTCGGTCTCAACGCCCTGCATCGATTCAACCATAGCGTAACCAAAGAGGTTTGGATTCTTCCAGGATTTAGCCGCCTCGGCTGAAAGATCGATCTCTAAAGGGATATCGAAATCAAAGAGATTTTCGATAATGGGGAGGAGCCTGATCTTAGTATCCACATCGAGCACCTGGAGGCAATCCGGGATCTGACCAATCTTGGGAACGGTCAAGGGAGTGGAGGTACCCTCATAGATGTAGGTAGAACCCAAGTGGAAATTATCCCCCGGTTTATACTCTCCCCTCATGCCGAGGAGACTCTTCTGGAATTGACCGCCGAAGGGCATATATTCGTATGTTGCTTCAATCTTGGTTTCCTCGTCAATCTTGACTTGGCCAATAAAGGTGATCCAACCACTTTCATAGTCGATGAGATAGTCCACATCCTTAGCCATCTTTACCCCATTAACGTAGATACCCTCACTCCCCTCAACAATAAAGGGTCTAAGGAAATACTCTTTTACCTGGCTTTTATACTCGATGTGGATATGGTACTTTATTTGGGGGGAGGTGGTGTAGAGGGTAGTGTTGGATAGGGTCTTTTGTTGATCAGGGGTATATTCACTATTAATCTCACTTCGATATGAGGAGTCCTCCTCATTGTCTACGAACTCACCATCTGGGGGGTAGTCTCCCAATCTCAAATCAAAGGGGGTATTGGCTGGAAAGGAGATCAATCCAAGCTCTGGATCAATGTAAGCAGGGTCGATCCGACCATCGTTATTTCTATCAAGGCCGAATATCCAGAGAAAACTCCTCCCTTTATACCTATTCTCCTTATTCAGATTACGAATCTCAATGAGAAAGTTTGGATCGGCAAGATCGATATTGGCGTGGCCCAACAGATAGCATCCCTTAAGTTCATATATTTCATAGCGCTTCCGCCTATTCTCTCCAGTAAGTGATGGAAAATCGGCATAATCGGCTTTGATCATCAAATAATTACTTTCAGGATACCACGCGCCAGCTCTATCTTTGAACCTTACTGCAATGACATAATTGGGGGCAATATCCTTTCTAAAGGTGAGGACTCCAGTCTGGTAGTTGACCACATAGTCAGTAATCGGATTCTGGAGGTCAAAGCTGCCCTCGTAGGAATCG
>DNCN01000030.1 GCA_003485015.1 bacterium | reverse complement strand
GTCTTGCTCTTCTCCGGAGGATCGAGTGTTATGTCTCCTCAATCCCTGCCTGCCACATCGGAGAATATCAAAAGGGCAATAGAGCTCATTGAAGGCCAACAGGGTGGCGGTGGAACAGAACTACTTCCTGCCCTAGAGAGGGCCTTAGCCCTCCCTCAATCCAAAGGAAGATCACGAACAGTCGTCATTGCCACCGATGGCTATGTCCATGTGGAGAAGGAGGCATTCGACCTCATCCGCTACAATCTGAATAGAGCCAATATGTTTACCTTTGGAATCGGCTCAAGCGTCAATCGATACTTGATCGAAGGGATGGCCAGAATCGGTATGGGTGAACCATTCGTCATCACTAAACCAGAGGAGGCCCCTTCTTCTGCCGAGAGGTTCCGCAGATACATCGAGTCTCCCCTTTTAACCGGGATCAAAGTAGACTTTGGTGGGCTCAGTGTCTATGATGTTGAACCAGCTTCTATCCCAGATCTTTTTGCCCAGAGGCCTGTAATCATCTTTGGAAAGTGGAAAGAGAGACGAGAAGGAAAGATTACCCTCTCTGGATACTCAGAGGGAAGGCCTTACCGGGCAACCATCGACCTCTCCGATATCCACCCAAGCCCACTCAACGCTGGCTTACGTTACCTCTGGGCCCGCCATCGGATCACCATACTAGACGACTACAACCACCTCCAGCGAGATGACGAGCGGATCGAAGAGGTTACTAAGTTGGGCCTCACTTACAATCTCTTAACTGCATATACCTCCTTTGTTGCCATCGACACCCAGATAAGGCGAGATCCAACGGGTAAGTTAGAGACTGTAAAGCAGGTACTGCCCCTTCCTGAGGGAGTCCCTGATACCGCTATTGGAGAAAATGACTACTCGGGGAGTTTCCTCCCAATAAAAGAGAGATTATATCTTAGTGCTAAGTGCAGTAGGACTGCTCCCTCTGTGCCTATATTTGGTTCTAAAGCCATGCTTGTTCCTGAGGAAAAAGATTTGACTACCTCGGCCAGAGGGACAACCGATAAGAAGCCCAAACCGATTAGTGTAAAGATTGTTCTCATCCCATTATTGGGGTTGTTCCTTTTTATAGTTCTGAGTAAAGTATTCCGATTCTTCTCCAAAGATAGTAAAAGAAGCTCTTTTTAGTAGAAGAATATCTTATAGAGAAGCCTTTTGCTGAGGATATTGACATCTTTCTGGATGGTCCCTAGGGATGAGTCTATTAGAATATGGAGGATCCCGAATGAGTATGAGAGGAATATTGTTACTGATAGTTGTTCTATTGCCTTGTCTTTGGTTACCAGTCTTCTCTTCTGCTCCAGGGACATCTGGCAGTGTAACGCAACTACCCATAAATGAACTTAAAGCCGTTCCATTTAAGACGGTGGATGGAAAAGAAGGATGGCAAGTGAATCTCCCCGGCAATTTTCAGTTAGCCACTCCCTGTGTAGTGGATGGGATGGTTTATATCGGTGGCGGATTCGGCAGTTATGAATTCTATGCCTTTGATGCCCAGACCGGTAGATGCATCTGGCGAATCAGAGTAAACGATGATGGTCCAACCGCTGCTGTAGTAGAGGATGGTTATTGTGTCTTCAATACCGAAAGTTGCACCCTCTTTGTCGTGGATGCCAAAACCGGTAATATGGTCTGGAGCAAATGGTTGGGTGACCCCTTAATGAGCCAACCAGCCTTAGCAAAAGGACGTATCTATATGGCTTATCCTGGCGAAGGCGGACATCGCTTAGCTTGCTTTAATGTAAAAGATGGCCATCAATATTGGAATAAAAAAATTGCCGGTGATATTATCAGCGCGCCAGTGGTAGACAGAGAAGAGGATTTGGTATATCTGACTACTTTTGATGGGATGGTCTATTGTTACGAAACCGGTGACGGTACGCTTCTGTGGTCAGAACAATACCGGGCAACCTCTGCTCCTTCTATTGTTAAGGGTCAGGTCTATGTCAGTCAGCGTGAGGGTGAAGAAAGACCACAAGAAGGTATAACCTCCATTGATAAAAAGGGTAATATTGTGAAAGGCATGCTGGATAAAAGAGCCGCGCCCCAGATAGACAGAGCCGTTCAAGCACGATCATTATTTGAGCAGAAAAATCAGGCAGATAGTGCCGGGGTAGGTTTTGCATCCGCCCCACAAACGGCTAAGGCATCAGAAGCGGCGAAGAATGTTGGCCAGGCCTCAGTCAGCGGCCTCTGGGGTTATCAAGGATCGCGTCCCACGGTTGTCGGAGATTATTCTTTTGCCAGCCGTGGTGATACACTCCAGATGTTTGACCTCGCTAATAATAAAACCATTTGGGAACATAAAATACAAGGTGATATCAATAAAATCGGTGGACATCTTGCCTCGCCTCCAGCTGTGGTCAATGGCAAAAGTGTGATTGGGACGGTTAATGGTGAGATAATCTGTTTTGATAATGCCACTGGTAAGCAAGAATGGATATATAAGATAGACCACCCCATTCGGTTTCAACCAGCCGTGGTTGATGGCCGCATCTATGTGGGTACAACTGGAGGTCAGTTAGTCTGTGTAGATACGGGCAACAAAGAGCTTACTGGTTGGGCAATGTGGGGTGGTGATGCAGCACATAACGGACCACTCGCGATAGGACAGGAAGAGGTAACTCCGGCCCCAGTAAAGACTCCACCTCCTCTACAGGGTGTCCAAGCTAGCATCCCCCTTAAAGCAGTCAATATCTGGATAGGAGCGGGTATCTGCGTCCCAATAATGATGGTTATGGCTGTCTACCTTTTGATCAGGCGGAAACAAAATTAAAAGCGGGGAAGGGGGGAGCCTCATCTTCTTGACCCATTTAGTCCATACTTGGTTTTCTGGTGAGAGGGCCATTAAGGGAAGGGATCAAGTATACAGGTAGGATTCAAAGGAAGCCTCCCTCTGGAAGAAGAAAAGCATTGTCCCTTTAGGATACTCCGAACCTGTGAGAGATCGAGAGTAAAAAATCTTGACCGCAACAGGTCCAGAAAAGTGAGGCTCTCTTATCCTCTTTTGCGAACAAAGGATAGAAACTGACTGTGAGTATGCCAACAGCCGCAACGTCTTCACCCCGCATTTTAAGAAGCAGGATTTGCTTAGCCTCGCAAGCTGAGCAGTTTCCCGTTTTTAAAAGAGAGTGCCTCGGATTATTCGAGGGCCTACGTTAAATTATAAAAGAGATAGATAGTATGAGATCATATAGATTAGTTTTACTGTTATGGATTTTTAGTCCGGTTGATACCATTCATAATTGCATTTATGATTTACCCAATTAAAGTTTCCAAAACCCCAATGAAGATGTCCCTTGCAGATTACATGATGGATATAAGATTAGCATATTTAATCATTCCTACAATATGTGTTGGCTTTGGTTATCTACTTGGGAGGCAAAGGGGTCAAAACGCAAAGTGAAAGACTTGATTTTTTTGTTAGTTTTGGTTTGGCCCGCTTTCAGCTATTGTAATTATCTGGTCAACAGGAATGTCTTTTTTTGACTCAATTTTTCCGCAAGGCCATTTTACTTCAAGGGCGTCTATTTTGGTATGCGAACCTACCCCAAAATGAAGGATAAAAGGTGGTTGTGATTCAAACCCAGAGCCTGCATTCACCTCTCTTATCTGGCGCATTGAGCCTATTACAACTGCAACCCTTGCTCCGATGGCATCACGGTTACAATCCTTGCCGATGAGCTTTATCTTAACCCAATGGTTCTTATTGCTATTGTTCTTATAGAGAGTATTAACTCGAGGCTCAGGACCGGCTGAAACATGCAGGTCCAAATTTCCATCGTTGTCATAGTCAGCCCAGCCAAAGTTATAGCCACCGTATTTTATGCCTGAGCCAGCAGTTACATCAGTAAATGTTCCATTGCCATTGTTTCTATAAAGATAAAATTCTGTTGCTGAATAACAGCTAGTTGTGAACAAATCCAGGTAGCCGTCATTGTCAAAATCAATCCAGCCCACCCCACTGGCATCATAGGCACCAGGGACTTCAGCCATTGAGGTAACATCTGTAAAAGTGCCATCGCCATTATTCCGATAGAGAATATTAGAAGCATGAACTGTTGCCACATAAAGGTCTAAATCGCTATCGTTATCATAGTCGCCCCAGGCAGCACCAAGGACATGATGATTACCAGCTACACCAGCTGATGATGCAATATCAGTAAATGTTCCATCACCATTGTTTCGCCATAGGAAGTTTGGTTGTAGCCTATAATTTGAAACGAAGATGTCCTGGTCACCATCGTTATCATAGTCACCCCAAATCACATTTCTACCACACATCTTTGGGTCAATAATACCAGCTGATGAAGTAACATTAGTAAATGTGCCATCCCCATTATTACGATACAGCTGGTCAGGGTCGCCAGGAGGGAATTCATTCATACTATAGGCAGCTATGTAGAGATCTATAAGCCCATCCCGGTCATAGTCAGCCCATGCTCCACTTATAGTATAGATCTCTTTCGAGACACCTATTGGAATATCGTATTTTGTAAATGTCTCATTCCTATTATTGCGAAAAAGGTAAAGTAAGTTCCCTTTAGGTCCAGCCCGAGTGGTATTTAGTAGATCAGGATAGCCATTGTTATCATAGTCACCCCAAAACCATGGACAATTTGAAGGAATATCACTTAAGCCAGCCGAGGAAGTTACATTAGTAAATATTCCATCTCCATTATTTCTGTGAAGGACACTAAAGCCTCCCCAAAAGCCAAAGTGAAAGATGTCTAAAAAACCATCGTTATTGTAATCACTCCATGAAGCTCCCATTCTATTACCAGTAAGGGCGATATTGGCAGAAGCGGTAACATCAGTAAAGGCTACCTCCTCGGTGCCATCTTGCACTGATGGCTGCTGTGTTTGTGATAGAGTCTGCTCTGGTCTAGAGCCTAATAGCCATAAAATGACTATATTAAGAGCAAATACCATTATAATAGTGATAAGAACCCTCTTCTTCATTTTATGTCACCTCATTTTTGTTTTATATGATCAAAAATAAGACCTTTGAAGAGATTGTCCCGTTCTCTGTTGAAATTCAGGTAGCGGTTCCCCACCTTGATGTGTTACTATTAGGGTAAAAGGAGACTTTGAGAAAGGAAGACCGGCTCTGAAAGATACTACTACAAAGTTAAGCAAAGGGCAAGAGGATTTTTATTTGGAATAGAGAAGAGAGAGAGAAGGGTATCTTTACAACATCACTCTTTAAGTAGCAATACCAATGGCAGCTCCAACTCTTTTACCAAATAAAGGTAAAGGCGATTCAGAAAACTCCAATAAGTCAGTCAACGGCATTGTAAGCCAAGGGAAACCTTTTTTATCGCCATAGGCTAAAATGCTCTCTCTATGTGAGTAGTCTTTGATCTTGGCAAACTTCTTATCTTATAGGGTTCAAGCTTACTCCTTTATTCCTTCCTAATGTTATGACTACTCTTTGCAACTAATCTTTATCTGCAAATTCGGTAAAGGGTTTGGGATATTTCCCTATATCTTCCCAACAGCCGATTTTCGGCCTAAGCTCTCAAGAATAACCCTGAACGGGATTTGACCATCCATAAGATACATGGTATTCTTCTTAGGTCTTGACAGAACCTTGAAAGGCCCTCTTCAGGGTTGCGGATCAACCGGGCTGTCGATGATACTACCGAATTATATACCCTGAGGAGAGGCATGAGGGAATAGATTATGGGTTTAGAAGAGACTAAGTGCAATGTCCAGGATGCCATCTCCCTCCTCCATGTGGCTGAGGGTGGAATGGGGATGATCGGTGAAAAGCTTCAGAGATTGCGGCAGTTAGCCACCCAGGCCGCTACGCAGACATGCACCAGTGCTGAACGGGTGAAGATCCAGATGGAGGTAGACCAGCTGGTGGCCGAGATAGACCGTTTAGCCAGTGCCATCCAATTCAAGAAATAAAAACGAGACCATTTGTAAAAGTTCAACTTACCACAGAGGCGCAGAGAAGAATCAAAGTAAGAAATAAAGATCCAATCCACAGATTACACAGATTTCACAGATTTAACGTAGAAATGAGTGGTAACAAAGAAGGGAAGAGCAGAAAAAATTCGATCTTTAACTCGTCCCTCATCTTTGCTCTCTTCTCCCTGAAAATAATCTGTGTCATCTGTGAAATCTGTGGATAGATTTTCCTTGTCATCTGTAACAATCTGTGGATGGATTTTCCTAAGACAAGGACAAAC
>DNCN01000128.1 GCA_003485015.1 bacterium | reverse complement strand
TTCGCACAACTCTTGTAATATATTACAATTTAATGTAAATAGGGTCAAATCTTTTATTTTTGATATTAAGATTAAAGACTTGACCCTCTATCTTTTTAGCGGATTTTATCGACTTTGTCAATTGTATCCCAAATCTCTTCTTTTCAAATAATACTTCCCTTGTCTAAAGAAACGCTCTTTCGTGCTTTCTTGTATAAAGCCAACTCAATTACAGAAATAGATTCTTCTAGTTTATGGATATCTACCCGATAATTTAAAGCCCATACTTTTTGGCAATGGATGCTGCCTCCGAATATCGCCTTACCCTCATAAGCCCTTCATATATTCTCTCAATCAGGTCGGCAATCAACTCCTCCTCTAACTCGTATTCTTTCACTGTATTAGTAATGTTACTTACCTCTTCTATTATCTCATCTAGTTCAATAAACTTTTTGTTAGGCACACCCTCGGAAAGAAAACGACGCTGTTCCTTCAACCGAGTGAGTATTCTGTTTATACGGTCTCCCACATCAGCTAACGCTGCCTTCTTGGCCCTTGTCTCCATAGTAACCTTTCTACCTCCTTCACTCAGCAAAAGGACATCTTCCTCCGCCACTTGGTTACAATAAGATTGGTTTACCCTGATTATAGATTAAAATCTTCGTATCGTCAAGACTTTTTGCAACACAAGAAGGATGCCCTGTGCTAGGAATTGAGGGGGTTTCCAGGAAGCAATTGGAGGTTTAGATTAAAACCAAGTAAGCCTTCCTATTGCTTTTTACCAAGTATACCTTACAGTATAGGTAATCTTCTTCTCCTCATCCTTGGCAACCTTTACCTTAAAGTGGATGGTGCGGCTATCGATCTTCTCATAGGGATGACTACTCTTCTTGATCTCCCAATTTACCCAACGGAAGAGGTTCTCTTTAACGATGACCTCCACCGCCTCATCCTTGTGATTCCTGAGGTTAATCTCAAATGATTCTTCCATCCAGTGATGATGATACTCAACCTTAAAATCTGTTTGTTTCCTCTCTCCAACCACATCGAAGGCGCACCCTAACTTGAGTTTGACCTCCTCGTCCTTGGGTGTGTGGTCGATCCAGTCCTCACCAATAAACTCTAAGGAGGCATCATCGGGATCCTCCTTGTAGACCCTCACCCGACCAGCGGGCAGAGGAATGCCCAAGTTTGAAGACTTAGCATTCTTGAAGGTAAGATAGATATCCACTTTCTTATTGCATCTTGTGCCAAGTTCGCGATCCATAGCTGGAGATGAGTAGAAGTAGTATGGACCTATGTGGCCATAATAGAGAAGGATCTTCTGGACAGGTACACCACTAGCGGGATCAAAAAGAGACAACTGCTTCATCGAATTGTCCTTGAGGGTGGTCTTCTGTCTCAGGGTGTAAAGGTGGTATTCGAAGAAGGGTTTCTCGACAAATCCAACCTCCTCTTTTTCTGCCATAGCCTTCGTTAGGTACCTCATTGGTTCATGGACTCTACCAGGTGGGGCTACCCGGTGAATATCTCCCGCCACCAACTTCAGCTCGGCATCTTGATAAGTGGCTCCACTCTTATTATCGATGGTCACCCAGCCAGACAGGTCTAAAGCCTGATCGCTCTCTTTGACCACAGCAATGTAGTCGGCATTCCAGCCTATCCCCTTCGTCTCATATGTAACCTTAGCCAGATGCTCTCCTGATCTCTTCGCTTGGATAAGCCAGACCAGTGTGGGTTTAGTGATAAGTCCCTCCTTTAGGCTGGGAAGGATAATCCTCCCTTTGGGATCGAGGTGGATCTCGCCATCCATCTCAACCACTGTCCCGCCGGTGGTACTCAAGAGCTTCCCCTTCCTTCGGACCACCTCCTGGGTCTCTTCGTACTCATGCTCGAGGAAGATCTCTTGGTCAATATACTTCTCTAAGAGTTTCTGGCGGCCAACAAGATCATACTCGTAATTCTGCTCAATAACCTTGGTCCCTTCTGGATCGGTTAAACTCTTGAATGAGACAGTCGAAGGGTCGATCAGTTTGGCTACATCCTGAAAAGAGGTGGTATTTATCCCCTTCTTAAGGAAGAGTCTCCTCCACTCCTTGATGATAGCAAACCCAGGCTGAGTCTGGGTATAATAAGAACCTTTGGTTGGGGTCGAGTAGATGGTAAGACCAACCCCCTCTTCCTTCCGTTCAGAGGCATAAAGTGCCTGAGTGAAGAAGAGACCAATAATAAAGATCAAAAAAGATAATCTCTTCATTTAAACCTCCTTTCTAAATTGGGATACAACCCAAATCTATTACCACTGTCTATCTGATATTTATTTACATCAGGAGTCTTACGATTCTTCCTCGACTACCCTTCAATATTATATCCTTTATATAACATCAATCATTAGTAGAGTTTAAAGACTGAGATAAAATCCGAACTCCTCTTTTCATCCCTAATATCTTCTAAAACTTCTTATTTTAGTAACCTCTTTCGCTCTATACCTCTTTCTTAATTAGACTGAAGAGAATGAAAAAGGTTTTTGCCCTCCGACGGTTTTAAGAGATCTTTCTTATTCAGCTATTTCCAAACATACCCCTTCGATCTCACCTTCCTTTAGAATGAGGTTAATCTGCCTCTTTAGTTCTTCCTCCATTATCTTCGGCCCTTCTTTTACCTCTTCGTCTCTAACCTGTGAGAAAGATTCTGCCTTTTCTTCATCTGTTTTTAAAAATTTCTTCAAGGTAATCCCTTGTTCCCTAATTCCTGAGAGAATCTCTCTTTTTTCTTTTAAAGATTCTGGGGGTAACAATTCACTCTTTAAACCAGAGCCTGTCCTCCTAAAGAAGATTTCCCTGATCGAATCCCTTATCTCATCTTTCCTCTCCTCGAGTTCCAGAGACAGAGAGCGGTACTTTATGGGGTCATAAACCAGTTTGACACTAGTAGCCATCTGACAACCATCTTCTTTAAGGAATAGTATTTCGAGGCTTTTGGTGGAGAGAGTGGATGGAGGCTCTCTCAATGCCTCCTTTTCTCCAGTAAAGCCTTTTGCCAGAAGAATCTCCTCTCTTTGAACCGTTGAGGTATAATCATAATCCTCTACTGGCTTTGGAATCTCCTCCTCCTTAGCGGCTTCAACCTCCGTCTTCTTTTCCTCCTCTTTTATTATCATTCTCGTTTCATCCTTTTCCCCTTCTCTTCTTCTAAGTGTAACCCTTGGAAGTTCTGGACCACGCTTCATCTTGAGGCTGTCTTCCATTTCAAACGCTATTCTAGGCTCAAATACTGTCTCAGATGGCCTTATGGATTTAAAATAGACCTTTGGTCCTATAATGATAATTAAGAGAAAGACTGCAGCTAGACCCATGGCCTCAACAGGTATCTTCCATCTGGGAATGGTGAGGACTTCAAGGAACCTCTTAAGTGGAGATTCAGTTTGAATCTTTTCTTTGACCCTTTCAAGAAGATGGGGGGGTGGTTCAACTTCTTCAAGGGAGGAGAGTAAATCTACAGTCTTCTTCAGGGCATTGAGTTCTTCTTGGCATTTGGGGCAGAGCTTCAGATGATCCTCTATCTTTTCTCTTTCTTGCCACTCTAAGATTCCATCCAAATAGGGTGATAATAGTTCTCTTATCTCTTTACACTCCATCTAAATCCACTCCTTAAGCTCCTCCCTCAGTAATAACCTTGCCCGATGCAACCTCGATTTGATAGCCTCAAGAGAGGAGTTAGTAATAACGCCAATCTCCTCATAGGAGAACCCTCCTATATGGCGAAGGATAACAGCAGCTCTATGCTCCTCTGGTAGGGAATCAATGGCCCTCTGAATACTTGCTTGAAGTTCTCCTTGTTCTACCTCTAAATCAGGGGTAGTATTCGAACTCGCAATCTCTCTTGGGAGTTCCTCTCCGTTTGACCTAATAGGATCATTCAGCAAGCAAGCCTCCATGGATCTATTCTTCTTTAGAATCCTCAGTCTGGTCTTGCATAGATTAAAGAGGATCTGATGGAGCCAGGTAGAAAGGGAACATTCACCCCTAAACCTTTTAAGTCCTTTATAAGCCCTAATAAATGTCTCTTGGGAGACATCCGCTGCATCCTCATAATTACCCAATATCCTATAAGCAGCATTAAAAATCTTCTTCTGATACTTCAGGACCAATTCATCAAAGGCCTCTTCTTCCCCTAATCGACATCTCTCCAGAAGGTTATCTGTTCGCAACTCTTCCCTACTTTATTTAGACAATAGTCAGAAGATATAGTTTCATTATTAAGTATACCCTAAATCCTCAACCTTGACAACAATTTAATGCTCTCTCCAAAACTCAGATAATATTCTGCCAGAAGTTAAAAACCTCAAAGACATAGGATAACCACAGGAGTTTCAAGCCCTCTCCTGTTTGTAA
>DNCN01000009.1 GCA_003485015.1 bacterium | reverse complement strand
CCTCCACTACAGCTACTTGCTCTTCTTCAAGTCCTTTCTCTGTCGCTAACTCTTCCTTCCTCTTCTCCTCTACCTCTTGTTTAATTGGTTCAGGAGGGGAAGTGGACACAACAACTCCAGTACCTTTGGGAAATTGAGCCACTAACCGATTACCTGCAGTAGAAATACGGGGGTCTAAAGACTCTTTAACATCAATAACCACTCGAACTATCTTAACTGGTTTCACACGATATTGACCCAAGCGAACCCGTTGAATGAAAATCCTATCTACCAGAACCTCATTCTCTGTCAATCCACTAGTGGCATTTAAAAAGTCGATGACAAAGCGGGGTGGATTATTCAACTGAAGTATCTTATATAAAGGTTCATCTGTAGTGTCAATAGCTATCTCAATGAAATCATCCTTTTCATTAATTTCTATACCCCCAATCTGGTAAAGGGTTTTCGCAGTGGCTACAAGCCCACCAAAGGGGACAAGTACGACCATCAAAGAGAAGATTATAACCCCTACTTTCAAAGATCTCATTATTTCCCCTCCTCCCTTAAAGTCAATCTCACCTTGTTCTTCCCCTGGACAAGATAAACTTCATTACCTTTGATCTCTCCTAAAATACCTTGAATAACCCGATAATTCTCCCTAAAGAGCTTCCCTTTTTTCAATATGAATCCAATCTTCCCTGTACCTTGCAAAAGGGCTATCGCCTCACCCTTATCCCAAATAAGACCGGTTAAGCGCAGAGAGAAGATATCTATCTCGAAAGGCACAACATCCTCTTCTAGTAGTCTACCTAGCTTGCCCTCAGCTATTCTCTCATCCTCAGCTACCCTTTCACCAACTAAAGGCCGAAATGGATCCCTTCGATCTCCGCAATGATAGGTAAACCCCGGTTTTAACCATACTGGAGTTTCTTCTGACTCTGCCCTATCGGTAGAAAAGGTGCTTTCAGAAACAGGCTGAACTCTCAATTCCTTACTGCTAAGGACAATCAAAAGACACAATAAACCAAACACAATAATTTTCTTCATCTCTATTCTCTATAAACAAAGGCTGAAAGTGTCAGGGAGCCACTAAGGGTACCCGGATCTCCTTTGGCCGGCTCCTTCCTCTTCAAACTCTTCACTGTTGGAACCACAATCCGGTAAAGGTGTCCAATCTCATTCACAAATTTGCCCAAATCATGGTAATTTGCCTTCACGCTGATATCAATAGGCATCTCATCATACAATTCCCACGATTTAACCTGCTGAGGAGTAAATCTGAGAAGATCAATGCCATTTTTTCTGGCAATTATTGTAATACTCTTCAAGAGACTTGGTATCTCTTTCTCCCTGGGAAGCATACCTTGAACCGCCACAAGTTCCTGTCTTTTCTCTTCAAGATCCTTCCGCTCCCTCTCCAACTCTTCGGGAATCTTTCTGAGTCGCTCGAGTTGATCCTGTCTATCTTTAAGGTCTAGTTTGTACTGTGCTACCTCTTGAGCTACCGGGTTATAAAGATAGTTCCAATAAGCCCACCCAGCTCCACCAACTGCAAGGATTACTACCAAAACTACCTGTATCTGTTGTCTGGTAAGATTCATACTCCAGCCCCTCTCCGATACCGGCAGGAAAGTTGAATATTCCGGACATCATAATTAGTTATAACCACCTTCTCGAGGTCTTTAAGCTCAACCTCTCCAAAGAAGATATTTTGCATTAAACTAACCATATATTGGGCTACAGCAAAATTATCTAAGGCCACGGCTGAAATTTGGAGTTCATCCCCACCAGTGTCATCTATTGATTCCAGCCACACACCCCCAGGTATACACCTCGACATCTCATCTAAAAGGTGCGCCCATAGCTGACGGTCTTTCTCAATAAGTTGCTTGATAACACCTAACCTTCTCTCTATATCAGCTTTCTCTTTCTTCACTTCTTCTAATTGGACCTCTAGTGCTTTATACTTAGCTATCTCTTCGTCGGCTGCGGCAATCTCTCTCTTTAGATTCTCACGCTGGGCAACCTTTGCACTATAAAAAGTAACTGCAAAAAAGATAACCATACCTGCAAGTAATGCCCCCAGCAATACCCCTTTTTTTACCCTGCGCTTAGTAATAACCTCTTTTGAGAGAAGATTTATTCTAGTCATCCTACTAACCCCCTAAAAGCCAAGCCAATACTTACGGCGAAAGCCGGGGCCATTCTGTTGATCAAGTCAAGATTGAACTTATTTGGATCGATCTTTACCCGCGCAAAAGGATTAAGAATAGCTACCTGCGTACCTAACCCATTGGATAGAAACTTATCCAGATTTAGAATTCTAGCACTTCCGCCAGAGAGGACTACCTTATCAATGCTACCACCATGGGACTGAGTATAATAGTAAGCAAAAGAGCGATTTAATTCTGACAGTAACCTTCCTGCCACCCGTTCGAGGGTAGAGGAGACTCTATCTTCGGTCAGTTGCTCCTCCTCTTCAGGAATACCACCCTCTTCTTTTTTGGCCAAAAGAATCCCACACATCTTATCCATTACCTGATCAGCCTTTCTGAAATCAAGGTTGAATTCCCGCTGAATTGCCTCGATAAAATCATTACCTCCAATAATGGCGTCTCGATTAAAACAGGAAACACCCTGCTCAACAATATTGATGTTGGTTGAAGTATTACTGATTTCGACCAAAGCTACCACACCTTCCTTACCCTCACCAGATAGAGACCAGGCATCTTCGGTGGCGAAGGTATCAACATTGATAAGCACTGGTACAAGTTTAGCCATTTTTAGAATCTCAAAGTGCTGATGGATAAGTTCATTCTTAGCAGCTACCAAAAGAACCTTAATCTTCTCCTCCCCTTCTTCCTTTACCTGTCCTAAGATCTGAAAATCGAGGGCAACATCCTGAATGTTAAAAGGAATGTAATCTTCAGCCTCAGTTCTAATGGTGTTACGAAGATCTCGTTCGGTTGCATAAGGAAGCTTGATATACCTAACAACTACTGAGCTTCCCGAAACAGAGGTATTCACCTCTTTAGTTTTAACTTTAGCTTCGGCAATAACCTTTTTTATTGCATTGGCTATAAGCCCTGCTTTTGTTTCCCATTCCATCTTATCTAAGGGTTCATCTGATACTTTAGTCATACTAAGCTGCAAAAGAACAATATCATTCCCCCTCTTTCCCAGCTGGACAAGCTTAACCATATTGCCTGAAATATCAATTCCCACACTTACCTTTGAGCCAAACAAAGCCATTTTTCTTCCTCAAATTTAACAGTTAAGACCTTATCTATATATCACAAATTTCTGTAATTGTCAAGTAATTTTTAAAGGCTCATCACAGATTATAGCGAGTAAGTGGAAGATGTGGACAAGTTTCATCTGGACAAGACTAAAATAATACTTCTAGGCATCTATTATCACAAAACTTAGGCACTTTCCAAACGTAGGCTAAC
>DNCN01000121.1 GCA_003485015.1 bacterium | reverse complement strand
TTAATCTTTGAGTCTCAGTCCAGCTCATCCTCTTTTGAAAGTTTAGAAGTTTTAGAAAATTGTGGAGATTTCTGGGGGCAGGGACGATCCTTAAAGCCTTCCCTCACTCCCTAGAGAAGGTCTTTTCCCTTGACATCGGCCAATTTCTGAGTATAATAAATAAACTTAGCATAATTTTGGGGTTATGTCCAGGCTTAGGAAATTTCAAAATTCCTAAGCCCTGAGGGGGTTTGGGGGATTGCAGCCAATCCCCCGAGGGGCAATAGCAGAAAGAATGCAACCGAGTGGGAGCATCTTTGAGCGCCATAGGGGTAAAGTCCCTCTGGAAGAAGATAGTTGCACGAGCGTAAGCAAGTGCCTATCTTGTGTTTATGTGGGGATATGAGGGAAGAAGAACATAAAGGTTGATAAGTGAAGGTAGATTGATTTTTTAGCTTTTAGCTCTTTTCGAAATTGGGAGATAGTTCGATCTTAGCCTTCTCTCTGAGAGAATTATACCAGTCTTCATAGAGCTGTCTATTCTTCTGGTTACACAGAGCCTTCTTTAGTTCTTCCTTCTTCTCTTCTAGATCTTTCGCCTTCGGCTTCTCAGTTATTTTATAATAGTAGTCCTCCACCTCTAAGTCTGTCACCTTAACTGCATCTCTTATGGGTGTGATCAACCTCTCTATCATCAGGTTAGCCATAGCCTCTTCTTTCAATATCCAAAAATCCGAAGTTCTCCTGCTCATCCACTCAAGGTACTGGTTGTATCTTCGAACATCAAGGTTCCCCTTCTCATCCCTAAAAGGCTTCTTTATCTCATCCATAACCTCTTCGTCTTTTACCCTAATACCAACCCGTTTTGCCTCATTAAAGAGAATCTTTTCGCGGATGAGTTCCTCTAGGACCCTTCTGCGTAGCTCATCTTTGACCATCGATTCATTAAAGTCTTCCTTGAAAATAGAGCGGTAGAAACGGATGTAGTTCTCATAAAGCATGTTGACTCTGCGAGTCGACAAATCCTGGCCATCTATTCTAGCTACTTCGGGTGGAGTACGGCTGCTCGGTGAATATCCCATCCCCCAGTAGAGGAATATGCTCCCCACAAACCCAATGACCACAAGCCAGAGAATGGGCTTTATTGATCTTCTGAAGTAACCCAACATATCGAAAATTACCTTTGAAGGGAGAGAGAGGCATCTAACCGGGGGGTACCATCAGGCTCATTCCCTGCGCCCAAGGCAAACCTGATATCTTGGAATAAGTCATAACGCAGGCCAGCAACAAAGCCGTCTAAGTTGTCGTATTCAGCCAATAGCTTAAGCTTAGGGGTAAGATAACTATCAAAGCCGCCGAAGAGATGGAATCCCTTCTCAGGGGCATTCCGATAGCCCACACCCGCAGTAAGGTTCATCAGACCAAAACCGCTGTCAAAAGGTGCTCCTAAGATCGCCCGGAGGTCGAAACCCTGATCTTTCTCCTTGTGGCGCATATCATAAAACCTCCAGTAAAGGTCCACCGCTACCCTCTCAAATCCAAACCCTCGGAACTGGTATTTGGCACCAAGGCCTGGTCCCTGGAGTCTCAATTCCAGTCCCTCCAAAAATGCCCCAATGCGGAAGGCAAAGATCTCTGGGCATTTTAAGGCTAGGTAGAAACCACCTCTGCTCTGGCCATAAGGGGTCTGGACTTGGAATAACTCTGGTGGCGGAGGAATTGGCTTAGCTGGCGGGACCTTAGCTTCAAGGATCGGACTTGGCTCAAGATTGATATTGAGCCTCCTCTCTTCTTGTTCTTTGAGAACTATCTCATGCTCAACACTCTTATAGCCAGTCTTAGCTACCTTCACCCTAAAGAGACCAGAAGGAAGGTGACAGATGGCAATGGGGGTAATCCCTTTCAGCTCACCATCCAGATAGACCTTAGCGTTAGATGGAGAAGATGAGATGATGAGGCTTGATTCCTTGGCCGAGGGAGGATAACCCCTCTGCTGCAACTTAGCCAAGACCAGATTCGCATCCAAGAAAGAAGAGGGGCTCTCTTCGATGATGATCTCCTCAATAAAGTCAAGATAGCCATCTTTCAATAGGTCGATGGTATGTATCCTAATATCTGGTTCGTAGATAATGAGTGGAGCTATACCTCTCTGGATACCATTAAGATTAAACCTTGCCCCACTAGGAGTAGAATCAACGATGAGAATCCGCCTTGGGGCAGAACTCACTGGCCCAATCGGTCTTCTATAGACCACATCACCCACCTGGACAGCACCATCTGAGGAGATGAGTAAGGCCTCGGACATATACCTTTCTACTCGGCTTACTTGGATCTCACCCACTAAATAACCACTCCGTTCAACTAAGAACCGGTCTCCAATCTGAACACCATGAAAAGAACCAATGTTGAGAAGGATGATTCTATCGGTCACAGCTTCAACTAAGCCTTGACGTGCAAAACTCATCTCAAAGAGATCTGTAATCTGACGAGTTATCCTTGGGCTGAGCTGGCTGCGGCTTGTATCGATAAAGGAGGCGGTAATATATAGGGACCCCCGTAAGGTCCCTCCGCCAGCTACCTCCTGATAATCACCGATAACCAAGATGTCTGCACCCAAGATCTGTCCTAAAACCCTGGCCATAGAGGGGGTAATCTCACCGAGTGCCTCTCGGGTAGAGGGGGGAACGATCTTCTGGGTCAGATCCCGATCGATGAGGGTAAACTCTTCAGGAGGAAAGAGGTCCGTAAAGAGTTTATGGATGGTACTTGGTGCCACAATTGAGGGAGGTGAACTCTTATCCTTGAATTCCAGAATAGCCACCGTGTGGGCCCAAACGAAGGCAGGCAGAAATAAAACCAGAGGAAAAGTCCATATGAGAGAGATTCGTACAAATCCGCCGAAGGAAAGGTTTGAGCTTTGATCATTGAGTCTCAATTTAGTCCTTCATTCCTTCCTGGGACGAGGTTAAAAATGCCCGGATGAACTGGGCCAGCTCGCCCTTGCCATACATACTCTCGGGATACTCCTCCACCAGACGTTTATAGGTGGCCTTGGCCTTCTCCCACTCCTTGAGTTTTTCATAACATTCACCGACATGGTAAAGGGCATGGGGGCTCAGTTCGTGGGTAGGAAAGGTATCAACCATCTTCAACCATTCTGCCTGGGCTCGTCTATAGTCACTATAGCCGGTGTAGAAGCACTCAGTCCGAGCGTACTGGGCATAAGGGGCCCAGTAACTAGATGGATGCCTCTTGAGTAGAATCTCATACTCCTCTATAGCTAAAGCATAATCACCGTTCTTCTGATAACCACGTCCCCGATCATAAAGCTCTTTGGCTACCTCATTGACCATCTCCTTTGATATCTTGGCCATGGCCTCAACTGCTGCTTCTCGATACTGACTCTCTGGATACTCATCTATCAACCTCTGGAACTCTTTGAAGGATTTGTCAAGTTGACCTTCGCTGTAATAGCGTCTAGCTAAATTATAAACATCTTCGCTCTCTTTGTCCAGAAAGATCTTCGAAATCTGGTCAATGGCAGCCTTAGCCTTTCCGGCATAAGGGGTTCCAGGATACCCCTCCAATACCTTTTGAAATTCATCCAAGGCCCGATTATAGTCCTTGAGCCGGTAGTACTCATTAGCTATCTCATACCCCCTCTTGGCCTGGAGTTCAAAGAGGGCCCTCCTTGCTTCAACTATCCCTTTTTTGGCCGGCTCAATGTAACGAGATTTGGGATAGGTGAGGATAATCTTCTCGAATTCACCAATAGCCTGTTGAAACCTCTCCTCCCTTAAATGTCCCAAAGCAAGCTGATACATCTTCTCGGCCTCTTTCTCCTCGAAGATAAGGAGGATTTCATTGAACCTCTCACGAGCCTTTTTGCCAAAACTACTGGTGGGGTAACGTTCAATTATCTCCTGATAGCGATTCCCAGCCTCTTCTCTTCTTCCTTCATCGACCGCTTTTTCGGCCTTACTCCAAAGAATAGCTGCCTCAGATTCGATCATCTCTTCAACGATAAGTGCCAAGGCCTTAGAGGCAAGTTTGGCATATTCACTACTCGGGTATCCCGAGATGATCCATCGGTATTTTTCGATGGCCCCTTCATAATCTCTTCCCTGATGTAACTTTGAAGCCTCTTTATAGAGTTTCTCTGCCTCAGGATGAAGAGCCGATTTGATCTCTGCGAGTTTGATCTTGGCCTCTGGAACATATGGGCTCTGAGGATACTCATTGATCAATCTTTCAAGCTCTTGATAGGCTAGGGCAAGATTACCTCTCTTATAATTATCCTGAGCCTCGTTGTACAACTCCTCCGCTTCCTTGAGCTGTATCTTCCCTTTGATCTCATCAGAAAGCCCCTCTAAGGAGGCAAGATACCGGCTCTTGGGGAACTCCCTCGCCAGTCTTTTAAAGGCTTCGAGTGCCTCTTTGAGGTTGCCCAATCGGTAGTAGCACCACCCTATGGAATATTGGGCGTAATCCCGATATAGATTTTCCGGGTAGTTGGTCAAGGCCTTCTGGTAGTTAGGAATGGCTTCTGCATATCTACCCAGATGGTAGTGACACTCAGCAACTTGAATTCGGGCATAGGGGGCCATCTCATGATCGGGAAAAGAATGGAGAAAGTTTTCAAACTCCACTTTGGCCTTTTCATACTCCTTACGAGCAAAGGCCTCTTTGGCCAATTGCATCTGAACATCTGGCAAGAGATGGATCTTGGGTTTAAGCTTTAAGTCAGGATTCTTTAGCCAGGAGATAGAGTAGTTGGCATACTCGGCCTGTTGGGTATGGGGGTGTTTTTCAGCTACCTTCTGATAGGCCTTGAGGGCCTCTCCTGTTCGACCAAGTCTCTGATAAGAATCGCCAATCCTGTTCTGGGCATCAATGGCCAATGGATCATCAGGGTAACAGCGGACTACCACATTAAAGGCATCGATAGCATTTTGGAACTGATTTAACTGGTAGGAGCTTTCTCCAAGGAAGTATTGGACCTTGGTCCTGTCTTTGCCATCGGGAAAAAGAATAAGATACTTCTCAAAGAGCCCCTTTGCTTCCTTATAGTTCCGTGCCGCAAAGGCAGTGTTTGCTTGCTCATAGAGGCGATCAGGCTCCGCCGCAAAGGAGAGATTGGCAAAAAGAAGCACTATGGAAAGAAGTAAAAGGCTCTTTTGCATCTTGTAGGTTTTTTTATTTGGAGTTAAAGGTAGAGAAAAGATAACGTGACTAAACTCAAAAAAATTATAATTTAATTCAAGATATTTGTCAAGAAAATTGTAAAAAATCCAAGGTTTTTAAAAAATTGCTAACAAACATAAGATCTTTCCTTGACTCTATGTTTCTTACACCACGTTCTCCCGGAGGGCAATGAGTTCATACTCTCTTGACCCCAAGCCGATCGCCTCAGCGTATTCAAGTTGAATCTCCCAAGAGACCTGCGGATGCAATCCTCTAAATTTATCCTCACCGGATTCAAGATTTATTTTAAGGGCGGTATCTTTGAGTCCGGCTGTGCTATTGACTAGATCAACCCCAGCCTGATCAATGGCTACAGGATCTCTCGAGGCAAGGATCCCAATATCTGGGACAATAGGTGCATCAGAATGGGGGCAACAATCACAGTCAGGGGTGACATCCATAAGAAAATTCAAAAAGAGAGCCTTTCTCTCTTTAAGAACGGCTAAGGCTGCTTCGCATATCCGCTCTTGGACTACTCTTGAAGAGACGGCATTCCAATCTATCCTTATAGCCTTATTGGAACAGCTAACCAGACATTGCCCGCAACCCACACACTTTGCTTGATCTATCTTGACTACCTCATTATAAAGATTGATAGCTTCACTCGCACACCATTTGAGGCAGAGTCCACAACCTTGACACCTCTCTTCTTCCACGATAGGACCAGTATCGGTATGCATCTTGCACTTGCCTATCTTGTCTGTAAGACCCATACCCACATTCTTTATTGTACCCCCAAAACCGGTTAAGCCATGGCCCTTAAAATGGGTAAGGACGATGAGACTATCACTCCAGTAAGC
>DNCN01000013.1 GCA_003485015.1 bacterium | reverse complement strand
GGTGGGGGACATTCTTCCATGACTTTGAGGATAGATTCTTCAAGTCTCCTTTTGACGACCTCTTCGGACGCTTCTTCGATGAGTTCGAGCGGGAGCATAAGATAAGGAGTCTTGGATCAGGTTTGATTGTCGATAAACAGGGCTACATCCTGACTAACCATCATGTCATTCAGGGCGCAGATGAGATAAAGGTGAAACTTATCGATGGCCGGGAGTTCGATGGAAAGGTCAAGGGAACAGATAGTAAGACCGATCTTGCCCTGATCAAGATAGAAGCCCGAGATTCCCTGCCTGTGGTTAGATTGGGTGATTCAGATAAGGTGAAGATCGGCAGTTGGGCTATCGCCATAGGCAACCCCTTTGGTCTGGAGCATACGGTAACCATAGGTGTGATCAGTGCTAAAGGGAGGGCTATCGGCGCCACAACCTATGAAGACTTCATTCAGACCGATGCCTCAATCAATCCAGGAAATTCAGGTGGACCCTTGGTCAATTTAAGAGGTGAAGTCATTGGGATCAATACCGCCATTGTCGCTGGTGGTCAGGGGATAGGTTTTGCTATCCCAATCAATATGGCTAAACAGGTGGTCGATGCCCTAATCACCAAAGGAAAGGTAACCAGGGCTTGGCTGGGGGTAACTATCCAGGATCTCACAGAAGAACTGGCAAGACATTTCAATGTCAAACCAAGGGAAGGGGTCGTGGTGGCCGATATTGTCAAGGATAGCCCCGCTGATCGAGCTGGTCTTCGGGAGGGGGATATCATCAAAAAGATCGATGAAAAGACGGTCTCCCAAACCCGGGAACTCCAAAGAGAGGTGGCTAAAAAGACCCCTGGGGACTCAACAAGATTGACGGTTCTTCGGAATGGGAGAGAGCGGACCTTAATAGCTACCCTCGAAGAGATGCCCACCCAATCAGAGAGGATTGCCCAAAAGGAGACCTCTCCTCCATCCTTGGGGATCACGGTTCAGAATCTTACCCCGTCTCTTGCCCGGCGTTACAAACTGGACGAAAAGGAGAAAGGGGTTGTCGTCACAGATATCCAAAGGGGCTCTTTTTCAGATGTTGCTGGATTGCAGGTGGGAGATCTTATCAAAGAGATAAATCACAAGCGTATCAATAACTTAGAAGATTTCGAAGAGGAGATAGAGAAGATAGATCAGACAAAAGGGGTGCTCTTTCTCATCAATCGGGCTGGCCAGAAGATGTTTATTAGTTTAACCATTAGGTAGTTAAATACCCAATAATATCCATTCCACTCCCTCTAATTATCCCTCCTTGGAGACAAAGCTCTTACCTAATCAGATGTTATGTGTAATCTGGTTTTGTTTTCTATCATCTCCCCCTTCCAGCCCCTTAATAATGGCTTCTTCATTTTACCTCAATCACGATAGGAATTCTTACCTCTCTCCAACACTCTCCATCAAAGAAGGACTCATCAACCTTACAGATTATCCTCTTCCCGTCTGAAGACCATCTTGGAAATTCCTCCAACTGATTGGGGGTATTGGTGATGTTGACTGTCTCTTTGGTCTCAACATCATAAATATATATCTCACTATCGCCTTGAGGAGGTGGTCTACGCTCGTCTTCATAAGGATCTTCAGGCCCAAAGATTGCATAATGATAGGCTACCTTCTTTCCATCAGGTGAGAGAGAAAGATCATCCATAGGAATATACCGTGGATGATCTGATGCTTTACCGATTTTAGTCCGTATATTCTTCTCAATATCTAAGATGAATACCCCTCCTCCACTTGCAAAACAGATCCTCTTTTCATCAGGAAACCATTGGTAATTACCTGGTACTTCATTTGAAATTCTTCTTAGATCTGTTCCATCAGGATTCATAACACATAAGCCCTCATTGGTAAGGATTGAGATTTTATTACTCTTTGGTAACCATTTGGGGACATCGAACTCTCCTCCTAATAACTCTGGATCCCAAAAATCACTCTCCAATATCTTTTTACTTTTACCTTCTTCTACATCAAAAACATATACTTCTTTATTAAGGCGGGTGTAAACTACATACCTTCCATCTGGAGACCAATTAATACCTTCTACTATTCCTTTTGATATAAACTCTTTCTTTTTACCCTTTAAGTTGTAAATGTAGGTTTCGGACCTTTCATATGGTATAAGTTCAGTAAATATCACATTCCTTCCATCAGAGGATATACTTGGCCAGTCATAAACATTTTTAATCTCTAATACCTTCTCTCTTTTTCCTGTGTTTATGTCTAATATCTCAATACTGGTACGAAGATTAACAACTACTTTATCCTCTCCCTGAATCCATTGCAATTCCACATACTTTAACTCTGCAGGCAGAGCCTCTGCAGAAAGAATCTTTCTCTGTGGCATTGGCATTATCTTAACCTGTTTCTCCTTCTGCTGACCATCACAGAATGCCTCTTGGCTATTTAAAGCCACCACCATTCCTACAAGTAGACATAGAACAACAATGAAAGTAACTCCCTTAATCAACCTCTTTTTAGACACTCCACTCACCTCCATCTTCTTAACAAAAGTTAGACACTTCAAAAATATAAAATAACCATAGGAATTACAAGCTCTTTCTTGTATAATTGGGTTTTGCAAAAAACCAAAGAGTAAAGGAGTGATTCCTATGACAATAATTAGTATACAAGAAAGAGGACTCAGAAGGCAAGGAAAAATCACCTCTTCAAACTTTGGTGGTCTACTTGGAATGGATGTTCACCTCAAATG
>DNCN01000163.1 GCA_003485015.1 bacterium | reverse complement strand
ATCGCCAAGCAGGATGAACATCTGTCGCATGGGGTAGAGGAGAGTTCCTCTTCACAATTGAGACACTTGGCCAAGATTCTAGCCACAGATGTCTTTCCTGTTCCCCTTGGACCAGAGAAGAGGTAAGCATGAGAGAAACGGTTTTGGGTAATGGCATTGGAGAGGGTTCTGACAATATGGTCCTGGCCTACTACATCCTTGAAACTATGTGGTCGATACTTTCTGGCCAGAACCAAGTAAGACATCCTCACCACCTACGAGTAACAAGAAGAATCAAACTTCCAAGACCTGATACTTATAACCCAATCGGTCGTGCACCCATCTTCGACCTTCGTCCTTCAGGCGATCCTCTACAGGTTGACTCCTACCAGGTTGGCTTATGGCAATTCTGGGATTACTTACCGCTGCTTCCTTCCGGACCTGACGGGGTTGGGTAACCCAGAAATCACATAAGGCCCAGCGATCAACGTCTTCCAAAATAGAGTCAGTCCCTGAAAGAAGAGAAGCCTTAGACAGGAATTCAACCCGGCATAAGCGGATTTCCGGTATAGGGCACCGCTAGCTCCCCGTTTAGCACGACCAGATTTTATTATACAAACAACCTCTTACCCTGTCAAGAAAATTTAGCCACAGAAAATACACAGGAAAAGAGAAGATCTGTGACCAAAAACAAAAAGCCACAGACAACCTATGGAAGTTGTCCATGGCTGATGAAGGACTGTTACTCTTGTTTTGTATATCTATCAATGAGATTCTTCATAAACTCACCAGCGATGTCTTTACACCCCAGACCAAAGGCCAAGCCAAAAGCGAGACATATTCCCATCACTAAATACCCAATTACTGAATTGACAATATCAATCTCGATCTTCAGCTGATTTAGGGCGATAACTATTGCGAAGATGATGATGATATATTGGGCGATGCCTCCCACCACTTTAGAGTGAGCAACCCCAGCATTGGTAGTTGCCGTTCGCACTACTCCCCCCACAAAACCAGCCAGGAACATTCCCAGGACGAGCACAAAGATGGCTGCAATAACACAGGGGATGTAATCAAAGAGCTTCTTGAACATCTCGGCTGCAATCTCCAGTCCAATAGCATCCACAGCTGCTCCAAAGATAACGAGAATGATCAGCCAGTAGACCAGAATCCCTATCAGCTCAGCAGGGGTATATTTAACCCCTCCCTTAACTAAGGCGTTTGAGATACCTGCCTTGCCTGCTGCGATGTCGAAGCGGACTATCTTAAGTCCCTTAGTAACGATTGCCTTAACTGCTTTAGCTAGTAACCATCCAATGATCAGAATAAGCAAAGCCATTGCCACATCAGGGATCTTGCTAGTAACCTGCGACAACATCGCCTGAATTGGCTCAATGAGTATTGTCGACCAAGTTGGCTCCATCTAATCACCCACCTCCTTCTCTGAATTCATCGGAGCTAGCATATCATATTTACCTATAAAATGCAATCAATTTTTGCATCACTCTTCTGCCCAAGGCTTAGGAAGAAAGATCTCTTCATATCTTGAGAGGGCCTCTCGATCAGAGAGTGCAGAGAGATAGTCTATGACTATTCGTTCCTTCGATTCATGAGGAGGGACTACCTTAGGCTCAATCTCTTCAAGGTGATCAAGGTAGTACCAGAAGAGCTCTTTCAGCACCCTTTCTGCCTTCTGGGCTTCATAGCGAATCCGCTTGTGAGGGTATACATGTTCATAGAGATAGGTCCGAATCTCATCCGTGGCCATGAGGACCAGTTCACTCATTCCGATAAAAGGTTTATTGTAGCTGTTTTCGATGATATCTCGAACCATGGTATTAATGCGGGTAGAATGCCGAACTCCTAAGACATCCAAGGCCTTAGATGGAAGATCCTCAAGTTTAACAATCTGAGCAGAGAGGGCATCATCGATATCATGATTGATATAGGCGATTGAATCAGCCCATCTGACGATAGCGCCTTCTAAGGTGATGGATTTCTGCTCCTTTGAATCCACTGCCCGTAGGCTCGTAGCCCCTCGTGAGTGCTTGAGAATCCCATCCCTAACCTCTAAGGTCAGATTGAGTCCTTCTCCATTCTTCTCCAAAACTTCAACTACACGCAGACTCTGCTCACTATGTCTGAATCCATTAGGGCAGATCTCATTCAAGGCCACTTCTCCTGTATGGCCAAATGGAGGATGGCCCAGGTCATGGCCGAGGGCAATGGCCTCGGTCAGATCCTCATTGAGCCTCAGCGCCTTAGCAATAGTCCGTGCAATCTGGGAGACCTGAATAGCATGGATTAACCGGGTATGGAGATGCTCTACCTCGGGAATGAGAAAGACCTGGGTCTTATGTTTGAGTTGGCGAAAACTCTTGCAGTGGACGATCCGATCCCGATCTCGTTGAAAGGCTGTCCTTATAGAACACTCTTCTTCTGGAATCTTGCGACCTCGCGATTGACAGGAAAGAGCGGCATAAGGGGAAAGTTCCTTTCTTTCGAGCTCTTCCTGGTATTCCCTGATCAACATATTTTCACCCCGTGATCAGTCATTGGTCAGTTCACCTCACCAAGTTAAAGGCCACTTGCTTTGCTTTAACTAGAATCTCCTCTTCTCCTTTAACCTGCCGGTTCTCCATCAGGATCTGTCCATCACAGATGAGGGTGTCAACCACATTACCACTAGCGGCGTAGACCAGATCGGATTTCAGGTTAAATCCTGGTGTGAGCTCAGGCCGCTTGAGGTCAATCATGGCAATATCGGCCCATCTTCCTTCTTCAATCTTGCCGCAGTTGAGATTAAAGGCTGTGGCTGGATTGATGGTTGCCATATTTAAGACCTCATCCGCTGGTAAGGCAGTGGGATCGTCCGTAGAAAACTTTTCGAGCAAAGCAGCTACTTTCATCGCCTCAAACACATCTAAGTTATTATTGGAAGAGGCGCCATCTGTTCCCAGAGAGGTAGCAAGACCTACTCTTCTAAATTTACTCCAAGGAGAAGCTGCGCCAACAGCAAGCTTCATATTTGAGATGGGATTATAGACTATCTTAACCTCATGATCACGCAGGATCTTCATTTCGGAGTCAGTTAACCAGACACAATGGGCTGCGATCACATTTGGACCCAAAAAACCGATCCTGGAAAGATACTCTACCGGCCGGGCCCCATTCTGAGAAAGACAGTCCTCTACCTCCTTTTTAGTTTCGCTTAAATGGATATGGATAAAGAGCCGATTCTCTTGGGCAAATCTTTGGCACCAGATAAGACTCTCCTTGCTTACTGTGTAAATGGCATGGGGACCTAGGCTAAAGATAATCCTAGAGCTATAAGTTCGGCTCTCTTCAAAGAGCCTCTCGTTCTCCACGATCTGCTCTTTAGTCTTGGCTGGATCAAAAAGGTCGATAAAGACGGCATTGATCATGGCCCGAAGCCCCATCTCTTCCACTGCCTTGGCTGTTCCATGCCAGTGCCAGTACATATCATTAAAGAAGGTGGTGCCACTCTTGATCATCTCAAGACAGGCCAGCTTTGCCCCCCAGTAGATATCCTCTTCGCTCATCTTCGCCTCAATTGGCCAGATCCTCGTCTGAAGCCACTCCTGAAGGGGCATATCGTCGGCGTACCCCCGAAGCAAGGTCATAGCTGCGTGGGTATGACCATTCATCAAGGATGGGATAGCCGCCTTATTTCGACCATCAATGATCTTAGTCCCCTCTT
This sequence comes from bacterium, assembly GCA_003485015.1. Taxonomy (GTDB): domain Bacteria; phylum UBA9089; class UBA9089; order UBA9089; family UBA9089; genus UBA9089. The sequence continues at coordinate 5,185 of DNCN01000163.1, read as the reverse complement.
TCTCAAGACCTACCCCTATCTCTTTAATAGTATTCCCCTCGATGTAAATATCTTGCTCTTTACCATTGAGGAGGATATTCTTGATTAAGATCCCTTGAGCAAACATTTATGTGCCTTGAAACAAAGAAGGTTCTTTGGATATTTTGGGTGCCTCCCCTAATTTCGCTATCGCCTTCTCTATCACTTGCCTGATCTTTCCAGCCTTTCCTTGGAGATTCCTCTTGATCTCTTCTTGCAAAAGCGGAGCTCTGCCTATCCCGTGACAGAAGTTATCGATAGAACAGAGACTGGCGTAATGTAGACCAAGTTCCTTAGCAGCTGTCGCTTCGCTGGCCATAGTCATACCTACAACATCTCCAAAGCTTTTTAACATCCTGATCTCTGCCTTGGTCTCAAGCCTTGGTCCTGTCGTCTGGATATAAACCCCTTTCTCTTGGTAATTGAAGATATTTGACTCCTTCAAGGAAGAGATGAGTATCCTTCGCACCTCTTCAGAGAGACCAGGGGTGATGTGAATGGCCTCCTCATTATAAAAAGTTTTGATGTTCCAGAGGTTGATATAATCGTCAGGAACAAGGAGGTAGTCAGGAGTAATCGCCTCCTTTAGGCTCCCAACAGAATTTACACCAATGATCCATTCTACCCCTAATTCTTTGAGGCTTGCAATATTGGCTAGGTGGTTGACTCGATGGGGAGGGATGCTATGCCTTTCTCCATGCCGGGGCAAGAAGACAATGTTCTCCTTGAAAAAAAAGGTGCAACTCCCATAGACTGTCTTTACCTCTTGGGGTGAAGCCCCCTCAATCACCCCTAAGTCCTTTAAGATCATCCCTCCAATAACAGCTATCAGATTCATACCAAACCTTTCCAAAATATTCTATCTTAGACAGAGATTTCACCTATGCTTTCTTCTCTCACCACTTTCCTCTTCAGTGTGCGATATAATTTAGATGAGAACAAGGGTCTTTTAAAGAGAAAAATCGAATGAATAATACCACAGAGTGGGACAAAAAGGCAAGGAGTTTATAAGGAGGGAGAAAATTCAAAACTTAAATGTCAGCCAGATCCAAATCTAAATGACAAGAATTGAGTTTTTAAATTCTACTTACAACAATTCGTGATGAGCCAATACCATAAAAGGCTTTTATGCTTCTTGTCTTGGTAAGAAATGCCTAGTCTTCTTTATTCCCACTAAGAATGCTTCGACTACCTCAGGGTCAAACTGGGCACCCGAGGCATCTTCAATCCGTTTTATCGCCTCTTCGAGGGAAAGGGGTTCTCGATATGCCCTCTTTTCTATCTTGGCATTGAAGGTATCAGCCAGGGCGACAATTCTTGCTCCAAGAGGGATATTCTTTCCACGTAAGCCATCCGGATAGCCCCATCCATCATAACGTTCATGATGTCCCCGAATTATGGGAGCGATATCGATAGGTTGTTTAATTGGTTCAACCAGACAGGCTCCGATTTGGGCATGATTCTTCATCGTCTCATATTCGTACTCAGTAAACTTACCAGGCTTTTTAAAGATCTCTTCGGCTATACCAGACATCCCTATGTCGTGCAGGAAGGCCGCTATCTCTATTCCTTCAATCTCATCATCTGAAAGATTCATCTCGTGGGCAATCAGGTCAGCCAACTGGGCTATATTCTTTGAATGTTCCACTGTAAACGGATCCTGGGTATCCATAGTCTCAACAAAAAACCTCAGAGTATCTAAGTAATCATTGAGCATTGCTTGGGAAGAATCAGCACGTTTGAATGCTAACTCTATCTGTTTGGCAAAAAGCCCAAGGAGTTTCTTGCTGTTCTCCAAAAAGGGAGACTTCTCTTTTTCTCTTATTAAAACTACGATCCCGCCTTGAAAAGGCTGAGCGATGAAAGAGAGGTCTTTCAGTTCCTCCTCTAAAGAGGTTATATCTTTTATCCTTTCCATAATAAGGGGAGGAATACCCTTTTGGATATACTTCTTCTTGACCTTTAATTGATCGGCTAAGATCAACCCTCCATCTGCCTCACAGCTGGAAATGGCCACACCGAGAAGCAACTCAAGAAAGGTATCGAGTTTAAGGGTGCCCTCCATCATCACCTTTTCAATCTGAGATAGGGCTCCAAGCTCGGTCACCTCTTCTCTAACTTTACTAAGCACCAGTCCCTCTTCGATGATGAGAGAGAAAGGGGTAGAGAGCGAAGAGAGTAGAGATTCATTTCTCCTTAAGCACCGCATATGCTTAGAGAAGATCGGCCCAAACCGGATAACCCCCTCTAACCCCTTGCTTGAAATTATGGGCAGAGAAAAGAATTTGGCTGTCCCCTGAGTGACAAGGGTAGGAAGATCATCCTTCTCTAAGCGTTCCATGGCCCTTGGAAGCTGAATAGATGCCTCTTCTTCTTCACGGGAATCCTCAAAAATTCGGTCTGCCTCCTCCTCTTCAGACGGCAAGCCCCTTTTAGATGCCCTTTGGATCAACTTCTTCCTTTGAGATTCCAGGAGGTACACATAAGCGTTGTCTGTCTTTATCACCTTTTCGATAAGACCGAAGATGGCCTTAAATCGTTCCTCCAAGGCAAGGCTAGGGCTCATTATCTCTGGCAGTCTCTCCCAGATAAAGAGTTCAAATCTTTTTCTGCGAAGTTTTAGGGCCAATAGAATCACAGCCAAAGAGAGTAGAATAATTAGGGAAAAGATAATCCCTGCTACAGTTAAGGTAAACTGAATAACCATCTTTAGCCTCCTATCTTAATAACGTTACCAAGAAATTATCGGCATTTTATCCCCTGACTGTAAGGGGTGTAAAAACGACTCTTATAGGCAAAGGAAAACCTCTTCATGATCCCACGGTTAAAAGAGCTGTGCTCTCTGTATATCCTGAAAAAGAGTCTTTTCTACTTTAAAGATGCCTTGGTTTTATGGCGCGGACGGCAATAAATCCTCCGGTAAGATACCGGGTCGGAAGCTGCCCAATCTTGTGACAGATATCGATGAGAGACTGGATTAATCTTTCTACTCGAGGACCCATAGCCTTATGGAGTATCTTTGCAAAGAGATTGATGGGATAGAAGATGTGATATATTGAAGTAATATTGGTAATTTGGAACCGGCCCTCTTTTAATGTATTCATTATCTCCTGGACTGTATAACTATGTTCGCCATGAAGATCCCTTGTCCCTCTTCTAATCCAGTCAAAAAGACGATGGAGAAGGTTATGCTTGCTGTCCAGAGTGAGAATCAGACACCCTCCGGGTTTAAGGACATACCACAGCTCATTTACGACACCGGGAAGATCCCTAAAGGGAAAATGGTCTAGGGTAGAAGTAGAGATAATGGTATCAAAACTCTCTTCTTTGAAGGGAAGACTGTATACATTGGCCACCAGAAGTGGATATCTTGGCAGCCGTCGCCTGGCCTTCTCGGTGACAACCTGGGAGATATCTATGCCCACGGTGGTGGCGTAAGAGGTGCCGAGGACATCCAGAAGAGAGTCCTTGCCGAAGGCCTCCTCAAAGAGATCGGTCTTTAACATTGACTTACCCTGGGGTGAGGGTGACCATGTGGAGATGAGATCAAGATATTCCCTTTTTTTGTAAAGGGCTATCTGACTTTGAAAGATGGGTCTATTCATCCTATTCGCCACCCTGTTCCAGTAATCACTACCATATTGGTCATTATGATTCAATGATCTAATCCTCGTTCTTCTAAAGAACAGTATTCTAAAAAAGGTGATCTCTCTGATCTCTTTATAACCTATCTTCTTATTGGCAATCCTCGAAGAAGAATTATTGGAGGAGAGTGTGGCTAAGACCCGCCGATATCCCGCCTGCCTTGTATACTTCATTACTTCAACTCCCAATGCAGGGTAAATGTTTCTCCCTCGATATGCGGGATGAACAAAGGCACCTGTACCCCAGACATCATCATCCCTTAAGCCGACTGCCTTATTGATCGCCTCAATAAAGATCGGATCCCTCTCGGGAAGCTCTAATGATATAGAGGTATAGCCGATGATCTTATCCCCTTCTATAGCCAAGAAGAAGGGATAGCCCCTCTTGATCCATTCATAGAGTTGTTTCTTGCTTCTCCACCAATACTTAGACAATTCTTCAACATCTTCAAGAGTTGCCTTTCGAATCGATATGCGATGAAGTGGTTGTATCTCTGGAAGTGGGTCCTCGAGCGAAAGAGAGAGGAGGATCTCCTTCTCATTTCGAAATATGAATCTTTTGGTGCCGGCCTTAAGTACACTGATGGACCCATGTTCTCTTGCATACTCAATGATCTCGTTGAAACTATGCACCCTCTCGATCCCTCCTTCAATTCTAACTCCTTGAAATAAAAACCACTCCAATAGATATGAGGAGAATCCCAATCATCCTCACGGTCGTGATCTGTTCACGGAAGATGACCCAGCTAAAGATAGCTACCAGGATGAAGCTCAGGCTCCCAATAGGATAGGCATAGGAGAGCTCTGCCTTAGTCAAAACCTTGAGCCACAGAACCGAGGAACATCCATAAACAAGAATACCCGCAATGACCCATGGGCTCAAGAAGGCCCTGATAATGGAGCCTATCTTAAAGAGATCAAGCTCTCCAAAGTTCATCATGGCATACTTTAACATAAACTGTGAAGCAACCGCCAAGGACATTGCCATAATAATCAAAGATATTATCACCTGTTTACTCCTTTCTCAATTTCTATTCGCCCAACCTATTAATGGATATACCTAATGATCTTCGGCCCCAATCTCCTGGCAAGCCACAGCGGAAGTCTCTTCCAGGTATTGATGTAGAGACGATACCTCGGGTTTGTTGGGTGTATCCTGGGTACCTCTTTTGCCCTATTCAGGTAGTACTGGTAGTAGAGTGGCTTTATTTCTGTTCCCCATCCCTTTTTAAAAAGATAGGTCCCTGAATCTTTGGCACTCCTTCCGTGATCGATAGATAAGAACCCTTTCTCATATCCATATCTGATTATTCCCCAAGTGGTGGCATCAATGGGGGAGATATTGGCGTATTCCCTGAGCCATCCCTCCCATGATATCTCTATTGTCTTTTTAAAGAAGATAAGGAGGCTGGCTGCGACTATCTTCCCCTCCTTTTTGGCCACAACGACATTAAAACTATTCCAAAACTCATCCCTGATATTCTCAAAAAAGTTGATCCCATAACTTGATAGTATAGGAATTT
>DNCN01000169.1 GCA_003485015.1 bacterium | reverse complement strand
ACCTTAAAGGTCTGGAAGAGGGAGTTGAGGGAAGAGAGTTGGACTATGGCTAGAAGGAATGCCCAGCGTTCCTCTGCTGATCCAGAATATGGTGATTGGTACCGCATCATTGAGGTGTGGAACTACCGATTCCACTCTCCTCTATCCCAAGAGGTTCTACCCGGTATCCCTTCACCCATTATTGCCAAAGATATGGTCATTGTTCCTGACCCTTCAAACCGATCATTCCTTGGGGTTAAGGTTGGCGATGGTGAAGTGCTTACCTCTTCTAATATCCTGAGTACGAGATTGTCTTATGCCTCAACTCCGGTGTATATCAATCCATTCCTTCTCTTTGCCTCAAATGGTGCCATTTATCAGTTTTTCTTTCGGGAGAAAGATATTTCCCTTAAATCAGTCCTTAGTGACCCAAAGATCTTACCCATTGATTACACTGCACCTGTATCTGCTTATGGTAAGGCTTTTTTCATCCTCAGGGAATGCGCCCTCCTCTATCAGCCAGATACGGGGGAACACTGGTTTATCCCGATAAGACTTACTCAATCGGAAGATTTCCTGAGAAGTCCAGTCTTGTGGAAAGAAGAGCTTATCTTGCTCTCAAGATATGGTGAGATCTTAGCTCTTCCCTTTAAGAACAAAAATCAATATTCCCTTAAGAGAATCAGCAAGCCCCTCTCAGGAACTATCTGTTCGTCTCCTTGTCTGGTAGGAGAAACGCTCTACTTTGAATTCCTGAACGAAGAAGGCCTGCGCGGCATCTATGCTTATAATTTAAGGAGCAAAAATCTTGAGAGGATAGGTGTGGAAGAGGGGGTCTGTAGTCCAGACGATAATCATCTCAACTTTTCGCCTGCAGCCTTTCAAGATGGTGTCCTTATCTCCTCTGACATCACACCGCGGCTATTTTATGTTTCAGGAGGACCTCCAATTAGAGTTACTCCTATTGACCTAGAAATCCAGACTGGACGTCTTCAGGTTCATCAAACGTCCCACATCTTCTTCTGTATTCTGGGAAATCGTTTGGTAGGCAGGACACCAGGTGGATTCTTTCATCTTGATCTTCTCAACCCAAAAGAGGGTGCCATTGAGGTGTTTCGACCCAGATCTGAGATTGTAGGTCAACCTCTCAACTATGGACAAAGACTATTCTTTATCACTCAGGAGGGTGTCAGGTGTTATGCTATATTAAAGTAATAAGGACTAAGCTCCAGGGTCAAATCTACAGATTACTGATCGCCACTCAATTGGTGATTGTCATTTCTCTCTTCTTCAGCCCCGTGCCCTTCTCTTTTAGTCAGAAAGAGAGGCCTAAGGAGGAAGATGAGAGGTTTAAGGAGGAGGAGAGGCTTCTTAAGGAAGAAGAGAGGCCTAAGCACGTATTGATCGCCTATGATCTCTCCGGGAGTATGGCCCGTTACTGGGATAGTGAGAAGATAGAGAGGATGAATAAGTACCTCTTAGATCTTCTCTTTGAGGGTGAAGACGAGGTTTTACCCCAAGATAAGATTATCCTAAAGAAAGAGACTCCACTCTTTGGGAAGGGTGTGCCCTTACTTAAGCCCGGCGATAGAGTCTCATTCATTGGGTTTGGTGCTCCACCCATCCCTGATCCAATATTAGAAACCACCTATGATGGGTCACCATCAGTTAAGAGAGAACTTATAAAGAGGATGCCTAAGAGCAGGGGAGAATTCACTCAGGCATGGACCTGTCTTGAACTCCTTTATTGGAAGGCATCGCAGGTCTTTCGAAAGTATCCTCTCTGCCAACCAAATCTGCGGGTACTCATTTCGGATAAGTGCGAAAGTCGTTATCCTCTGAGTGCTGAAGAGCAAAGGTGTATTTTGACTTACAAAGATCTATATAGAGAGAGTATTTTCTTGGATATCCAGGTTGAGCCATTCCACCTTGAGGTTACCGAGATAATCCCTCCCGTCTCCCGGGTGGAGATCTTACACCCCAAGCCGTGGGAATTTTATACTGCCCGACGGCCTCTCCCCCTTCAAGTCCAAGTGGTCAAAGAAGGGATTGTGCTCAAGGAGGAGGATTGGGTAGTTACGGCGATTATAACTAAAGCGGATAGACCAGAGGAGACTGCCAAAGAGATTATCCTCCATGATGATGGCGAAGGCGAAGATGAGGTTAGTGGTGATGGGGTATATAGTGCTGCCTTTCTTGATAAGAAGGGTGGTCAGGTGAATATCCGCTTTGGGGCTACGAAGGGTCCTTTGATGTTTGAGAGCGACCAGTTGAAGCTACTGCTCACTAAACCTCCTATGCAGCCTTACTGGCTGTATGGTCTCATCCTTCTCTTCATAGGACTCATCGTTTATCATCGCTTGAACATTCTGAGTTTCTGGGTAGAGAGGAGTGGATTCGGCGGTCCGCCCCGGAAGGTAGAGTTGAAGAGAAAGGGTGATATCCTCTTTCTCGGGAAGAGGGAGGAGGAGCCATACATAGATCTGGGGCTCTCTAAATACTCTGTAGTAAGGCAAAAGCACAAGGAGATAGCTTTGTGGCGTGAAGGCAAAGAGGAAGGTGAAATCGTCCGCTGGGGAAGATGGTTTTCCCCCAAAGACGAGGAAGATTTAACCCTGAGATTCTCTCTTGTAATACCCAAAAGGGAAATGGCTAGACCAGGTATTCCAAAAGTCCCTCAAGCTGAGGGTGATTTCTATAAGATGTGAGGTGAGGTAAATTGTTTTTGCTTGAGTTCTTTGGACCCCAACACAATTTGATGGTTGATATCTTAAGGCCTGTCATCTTCTTTATCTTATCGCTTCTGGCGATTTGGCTTATTAACCTCTGGTTGTGTCGAAATTTGACAATGACTAGATCTGATACAGAATTGAATATCCACTTCTCTTGGCTCCTCCTTTTTACTGGATATGGAATCGTTGTTTCCGGTTTTGCAATCTATCTCTCTACACTCTTTAAAGAAGAGAAGATTGAATCTACCTATGCTGTTCCTTACTTAATCCTAGGCCTTCTTGGCTTGGGACTTGGTTTCTACCTCAATCGTAAGATTGCCCACAGATTATCTCAGGAGGAGGAGAGATGATAAATCCAGCTCTCTTTATCGGACTTGGGTCTACAGGGACTGATATCCTGGAGTATCTCCAACTGCTTGTGCTTGAAGAGTATGGCGTAACTTCTCTACCGGTTTTCAAATATCTCGGCATCGAGACCAACGAATCGCACATGCCTAAGGCAAGCATTGGAAGGAGTGATGTTAAGAATGAGATAGAGATGATCTATCCGACCATTAGCTCCACCTTAGAGATAAAGGACAAGCTCCTTTCAAACCAGAGACCATACTTAGAGGATTGGTTAGATGAAGCTATCCTTGACATCCCGGGAAATAGCTTTACTCTCGGTGCCAGTAATATCCGTCAGGCTGGTAGGCTCTGTCTCTGGGAGAATTGGGCTAAGGTTGCCGAGGCCCTAAATGATGCCAAGGCCAAGGTTACCAATAACGCCAATATCCGCGAAACGATTAAGATTTTGCGGGAGCACTATGAGCGGGTAGGCAAGAAGGTTAGTAGCTCAGAAGATCTTGTGGGAGTTACGCCTAACATCTATGTCGTTGGTTCCCTCTGTGGAGGGACCTGTAGTGGGATGTTCGTTGATATCGCCTATTATCTGAGGCATATCCTTGGTCTTTGGGCATCCAATTATGCCAATAAATTGAGCACAAAGATTCAAGCGATATTCACCATCTTGGATGAGAAACTACTTAGCCGCTCAGGCCTGCCTGACCTTGAGAAATGGGCAGCCAATTGTTGGGCTGGGTTATTAGAACTCGATTTCTATAGCCACCCCTGGTCACTCTACGATCTCAAGCTTCCCGATGGGGTAAGGGTCAGGTCCAATGATACACCCTTTGACTACACCTATATCGTCTCCTGTTCTGGCCAGGGAGGGACCTATTGGAAGGCAGATGGCCGACAACCTGATCTTGATGGCCTCAATCATATGGTGGCTATGGTTCTATTTACCGAAGCAGTTGGTGACCTCTACGGCCGGAAAGAAGAGATCCGCACGGACTTCAGGGGATTTACCCGGGCGGGGGTCCCCAACCAGAATGAACACGTTCCTTGTTTGGCCAGCTGTGGGATATCAGCCATCTGGTATCCAAAGTATCGAATCACCTTAGCTGTGGCCTGTGAGATTGCAGAGAAGATGCTTGAGAAGTGGCAGGGGGCTCCTGATGCCCTTGATCAGATAAGTATTCAGGAGGAGGCTCGCCAGACCTGGGAGCGGATACTGGATGAGAATATGGCTTTCCTTACCAAGAGGCCAGGAGGATCGATAGAAGGGGGGATCAAGGAAGAATTCGATAAGCAGAAGCCAAAGCTGTTGACTATGTCTATGAGGAGGATCTTGGAAGAGATCGGCATTGAGGGTATGGTTGCTGGATTCAAGGAAGGGGGAGAGTGCGATGAGATTGTCTCCAGCCAACTGGCCGCCTTTAAGAAGAACTGTATGAATGCCTTGAGAGAGGCTGTGATCCAGCGGATCAATCGGGTTCAGAATCTCTCTGATGTAGACCGCTTTCTTGAGATATTAGATCAACAGATAGATAAAACCGTAACCGAGCTTCCAACACGATATCCAGTTATTACCCCTCTCTTCTTGGATGAACTTGAGGCCAAGGCTCGGGTGGACATCTGGTCGATACTCTCCCTCAGAGGAAAGGAGGTCTCTAAGGAGAAACGTCAGAGGGTATTCAATGACTGTCAACGTTATCTTACCTCTATTCTCAAACATCTGCGGGGTTTTAGGGCTCGGAGCACCCTATTTGAATTACGGGAGGTCCTAGGGGTTGGTGTTGCACCCTCGGCCGAGGCAGCCATAACAACACGCACTTTAAAACAAGAGATTAGAGAGATGTTGATTAAACTCCGGGAAGCCGTTGACAAACTTCGGGAGGAGGGCGAAGAGGCAATTAAGGGGATACCTCGTCAAGAGGGTGTAGAGATAATTGCCAACAATGAACATAACGATGTTGAAGAAGATGTCCGGGTGTTAAAGGGGAGATTGACCGGAGCAGATGCGAGAAGATGGAAGGATCTTTTGATCCAGATGTTTACCATCACAGAGGGCGATGTCTCTATAAAGGAGACACTCTATGAATTCTTGAAGCACAATAAAAATAAGATCGCCTCTCGAATAACCTTCCCTCTTCAAAGATGGGCCTTAGAGTATGCAGAGGGATTTAATATTGCTAGTGCCATTCAGCGGAGAATGGATAGGGCAACAATGGTCCTTCTTGCCAGGCGAGCCTTACCCTATATGGGTGTCTCTGGTGATACCGTCCGCCTGCATCGACCCCCAGATTTCCTCTGTGGCAATGATGAGGAATCCATGGTCAATATCAAGGCCCTTCAGGATACACTTGCAGATACCTCTTCCCAGAACCGGATAGCCTTTGGGAAGATAATCCGGACCCCGGAGATGGATCATCTTCTAATCTTCTATACTGAACAGGGGCTCCTCTATATGGATGAGAATATAACCACGGCGGAGTTATTCTGGAGCAAGTATCGGGATATAGTGGCTAAGGATCCGTATGAGTTGCACACCCGTAAGGGGGGGAGGGTTCACTTTGACGTCCGGATGGAAAAGCGGCGCCAGGAAGCAATAAGACTTGTTAGAATTTCCAAAGAGCTTTTCTCTAAAGAGGATGGTTCGCAATCGGATATCTTCGAGGTTACTAAAGAGGGATTCATCTTTCGGTATGTTGACTCCATTGGGATACATGCGATATGGGCAGTCGATCGACAAGGGGTAGATGTGATCACAAGCGATGAACAGGTTTATGAGCTCTTCAAATCGAAGGTCTTGAAGGCCATCTATGATACAGGGGAGGCAAAGATGCGTGATAAAATAAATGCTCTTATCGCTCGCCTTGAGGAACGTGAAGGTCAAGAGGAGGCTAGGCAAACAGCTTTATACTATAAAGACGTCATGGTGAATTACTTTTCACCGAAAGGGGGTTGAGGATTCAAAGAAGAAGATCCCTTCTTCGGATACGATCGACTAACTGATCTGTGGAGTATTATGTAGATGATCATGTTCTACTAATTTCAAGCATGAGGTGGTTATGGATCGAATGGAGCTTGAACACGCAAAGAAGATTAATAGGGTATTCACCTATCTCATCCCTATTTTAGCCGTTATCTGGATACTTGGTCTTGCATACTGTCTCCTTCTTTAACCAAAGAGACTCCAGTCCTTCATCCCCCCTCCTTAGAGAAGAATGGTGGAAAGATTCATTACCCTAAGTACGGACTTTGGCTTAAAGGACAGCTATGTAGGTACGAT
>DNCN01000047.1 GCA_003485015.1 bacterium | reverse complement strand
AAAAATCGCACAAGTCTTGATAGTAACTATCTAGCTTATCTCTGAGAGGGTAGGATTGAAGGTACAAAAACTGATAGGACTCCTTATCATTGGATTTTGGGCAGTGATGATGGTCGCTCACCTCCTTAGAGAAGAGATCTTATTCCCGCCGAGCCAAGAGGTCTTAACCTACAAACGGATCTTTGAGGATAGACTGCCTTTCCAGGAACACTGGATGGGAGTGTATCTCTCGGATAAGAAGATCGGTTATCTCTCCTCAATGGCCAGCCCCTACCGGAAAGAAGATGCCTCTGGCCTCCTCTTGAGCCACCAGGCCTCTCTCTCCCTCCCAATCCAAAGCGAGATTTACGCCCTCGACCTTCAGGGCTACTCTCTTATCGACTCAAACCACCTCTTGAGAGAGATCTCCTTCCACCTTTTCTCGGATCTGCACCACCTAACAGTTAAGGGAGAGAGGTGCGGTGAGGATTTCATCTTGAGGATAAAAGGACTCGAGGAAGAAGAGACTGTTATGCTCCCTAAGTTCCAGTCCATCTCAAGCCCCTTCATCCCCATCTTCAGTTTACCAGGCTTGAAGGAGAATCGAACTTATACGATTAATCTCTTTGATCCCATTAAATTAGAGACCCAGAAGGCTACCTTAAAGATTAAAGAGAGAAGAAAAGAGTATATCTTAGCAGAAATCTCTTACCAGAATCACAAAACCGAATTAGAGATGAATAAAAGGGGTGAGATCACAAAGATAATCACTCCTTTTGGCTTAACTTTCCAAAGAGAAGATGAAGAGGAGGCTAAAAAAATAGAATGATCAAGGCTGTGGCTTTAACCAAAAAATTTGGGGAGTTAGTTGCGGTCAATGCGATTGATTTAGATATAGAGGAAGGCGAAATCTTTGGCTTCCTGGGACCAAACGGTGCCGGTAAAACCACCACCATCAAATTATTGACGGGGCTTTTAAAGCCCACATCTGGCCAAGCCTTCATTGGGGGCTATGACATCCAATTGGAATATAAGCAGGCTAAGCATCTCATTGGATACCTCCCCGAAACCCCTTACCTCTACGAGAAGTTGACTGGGTTTGAATTTCTCAATTTTGTGGCTGACCTATACTCCCTTGATAACTTCACCAAAAAAAGGATCCCCCAACTCTTAGAGACCTTCAATCTTTTCCAAAATAAAGACCATCTCATCGAGGGCTACTCCTACGGCATGCGCCAAAAACTGGTCTTATCCTCCTTGCTCCTCCATAATCCAAAGGTAATCATCATTGATGAACCTATGTCTGGACTTGATCCTAAATCATCAAAGATCGTTAAGAATATTCTCAAGGAGTTAGCCCAAGAAGGAGTAACGATCCTCATCTCTACCCATATCCTCGCCCTTGCCCAGGAGCTCTGCCATCGAATTGGAGTGATCGATGAAGGAAGACTTATTGCTCTGGGAACCATAGATGAATTGAAGGCCCTTGTAAAAAGATCTGATAGTTTAGAAGAGATCTTCTTGGAGTTAACAAGATGACATCTTCTTCAATTATCAAGGTAAAGTTGACCATCTTTAAAAATATTCTCTTAAGGACCTCAAAGACAAAATTGCTCTTCTTCTTCATCCTGGCTATGTTTCTCCTTGGGGGGCTCTTTGCTCTTCTCTATTATGGCCTAAAGTATTTTGAAGTCTCTTCGCCCTTTGGTCCATATCTGAGTGAGAGACTATTCTCTTTCTTCTTTATGACCCTCTTAGTGATGCTCATCTTTTCAAATTTAATCAATTCATATACTACTTTATATTCCTCTAAGGAGAACGAATACCTCCTTACGCTACCCCTCGATCATCACTGGATCTTCTCAGTGAAATTCATTGAATCCACTCTTTTAAGCTCCTGGGCCCTAATGCTCCTTGCTATTCCTCTAGTCATAACCATGGGGTTCTTAAAGAATCTCCCTCTCTCCTTCTACCTTCGTAGCGCCTCCCTCCTATCCATCTTTATCTTTATACCCGCTTCATTAGGAATTCTATTGGCTATTACCTTGGCTTCTCTCTTTCCCAAGAAGAGAGAAAGGGCTCTCCTCTTTGGAATCCTCATCCTTCTTCTTCCTTTCTGTCTCTTCTTCATCAGGTATTATCGGGTCGATCCCAGAGCCGACTCCCACATCTTCCTGTATCGAATCTTAGATGGACTTGCCTTCGCCTCTTCTCCTCTCCTCCCCAACCATTGGCTGGTCAAGGGGATGAGCGAAGATTATCTCTACTACCTCCTTCTTCTTGGCTCAAATGCCCTGATGGGGTTCTACCTCTCCCTTCTTATAGCTAAAAGGCTTTACTATCCAAGCTGGTCCAAGTGGCACTCAGCGGAGACAGGAGAAAAAGGCTATCTTGGAGCTTCTTGGATAGAGTCTCTGTTTCAAGGAATGAATCCTGCCATTAAGGCCATTATTGTTAAGGATATCAAAACATTCTTTCGCGAGCCAACCCTCTGGGGTCAACTCCTCCTCTTCCTCGGTCTTCTTCTTATCTATCTCCCTTCCCTCAAGGATATAGGTGGTCCTCTCTATACCCTCTTCTATAGACATTTTATCATTACCCTCAATATCGGAGGTGTAGGTCTCATCCTTTCAACCCTAAACACCCGGTTTGTCTTTCCCATCTTCAGTTTAGAAGGAATGAGATTCTGGATGATCCGCCTTAGTCGACTCGAAGCCCCCACCCTCATCCTTATCAAATTCGTAAGTTCAAGCATATTGTGTCTTGTTACCACCCTGACCTTCTTTATCTTAACCAACATTACGCTCAGGACACCCCCCTTCATGTCACTTATCTCCTATTCGATAATACTACTTATGTCCTTGGCCATGAGTGGCCTCAGCCTTGGCCTGGGAGTACTCTTTTCTAACCTTAAGGTTGACAACCCAACCGTAGTGGTCTCTGGTCTTGGTGGAACGATCAACGGGGTTTTATGCCTCATCTATGTCATCTTAGTGGAAGTCCTTGTGGGGCTTCCCGTCTTTCTCCACTTAGCAGGCTATCTAAAAACCTCCCTCTATCATATCTTGCTAGGGTTCTCATTTATGGGAATATTACTCCTGAGCCTTGGTTTTTGTCTTATCCCTTTAAGGCTGGGGATAAGGGCGTTAAAGGAGATGGAATTCTGAGGAGAAGATTGGAGGAGGTGATGGTAAGTTATCTTGGAAAGATCTTAGTGGGAATAGGCTTGATCTTTGTCATCATTGGGGCTACTCTTCTTCTTTCTAAACACATCCCCTTCATAGGGAGGTTGCCCGGAGATATCTACATCAGGAAGGAGAATTTCAGCCTCTACCTTCCTTTAGGTACATGTCTTCTCCTGAGTATCACCCTATCGATCATTCTCGCTGTCCTCTCTTGGTTTTGGAAAAGATAATACATTAAACTGTGGCTCTTCTTCAAATCTCGTGGTGGACAATCCAAAGTTAGGTAAGGATCGAAGCCTTACCCATTAAGGCATCTTCTACTATTTTTTGGAGAAGGGCCAAATATTATAGTAAAATGGCTTAAATCTTTCGAGTATAAAGTTTATAGAAACATAAAAAGCCGTCAGGCCCCGCTTGGCTCTACCGGCTTTATTTTTATTGACCAAAGATAAACTTATTAATTGAGAAAAGGGCTAACTGTAATATCTTGTAGTTGTAATAAACCGCGAAAAGGAGTTCTTTTTTTGGAGAAGAATCAAGAGATTATTTGGTTATATCAATAAAGTGACCCCGAACAGGGTCAGAAGCCTTCTCTCTCTCTTTCTCTTCATCTTTGCCAGCTCTCTTCTGCTGTCTCTTTTGGCTACCATAGTATCCATTACTAGTGCCCCCGCCAGTATCTTCTTCTATCTTCTTCCCCTCGGCTTTCTCGGTAACCTGGACCTTCTCCCGATCAATCTTGGCCTGCTCCTGAGCTTGAATCCCCAGATATTCCTGTTGAACTAAAGGCTGTAATTGAGCAGCTTGCTGCTGTTGGGCAACATTAGTTATTTGGGCAATATTGATTTGAAGATCAAGAGGCTTAACCGACATAAGATACCTCTTTTATTTCTTATCTTTCTTGGTTATCTTTGGCTCTTCATATTCTTTGAATTCTATCTTGTTTCCCCGGCCGAAGAAGGTAACAAACTTATACTCTTCTCGCACATGCATGGTATTTCTGCGGATAGATATCTTCACCCCCGGATAGATCACGTTAAAGATTGAAACCTTTCCTCCAACATCCACAGCAAGCTCCTTCTGAAGGAGATTTATCCTGGTCATAGTGTCACGAAGCTTTCTCATAAACATGTTCTGGGCCCGGAGGTATTTATTTAAAAGCTCTTCCTTCGCTGGGGGGAGGCCATCCATCTGTTCCTTCTGGAGAAGGAGTGTTTTAATCCCCAATTTCAAATCCCTAAACTTTTTCTTATCTTCTTCTATCTCTCTTTCTAACACCAAAACCTTTTCCCGGGTCCTCGGCGCCACACCAACTTCTATCTCTGTCGGCACCTCTTTCCAGGAGCCGACAGTTCGAACATTGACCTCCTTTCCTGCCCGGACCTTTCCGCCAATTAAAACCCCTCGTTTTCCACCAACTATGACCACTCTCTCTCCAGCATCCACCCTAGAGTGTATGATTGCATCTTGAATCAATACATCTCTCATAGCCTCAATGTTACCGTTTTGAATAAACTTTGCGATAATATCTCCCTCAGCAAAAACCTTTCCTTCATCTCTGCCCAGAATCCCGTTCTGAACAATGATGTTTCCGCCAGCGATCACATTGGCTCCCTCGATACACCCCTTAACCTCGATATTACCCGTAGCCTTGACCGTAAATCCATCTGTGATGTTTCCGCCAACGATGACTGAACCAACGAAGTCGATATCGCCGGTAGTGAAATTAACATCACCCTTGATCTCATAAATAGGCTCAACATCGATCCTTGTACCGGTCCAGATTACTCGTCCGGAAACAGTCGCAATCAACTCCAGACTATCAGAAGAGATCTCGGTATTCTTTCCAGCAGGAAGGGAAAGATCCTCTCCATCAGGAGCTTTTATCTCCCGGCCAGTTATGGTCTTTCCTGGTATGGCCTTAGTTGGAGGAAGTTTATTAGCTATTACCTGGCCCACTATAACATTCTCAACAAGATCGAGTTTACGAAAGTTGACCCGCCCATCTGTCTCTATCTTAGGCCCCCGTTTATCTGTATCTTTACGAAATTTGAAATTGATAACCGCATCCTGGCCAGGGATCGCTGGAGTCCCTCTAGCCACAAGGATAGGTTTATTGAACTCTTTCTCTTTTAATAATGTAGTTATCCTCTCCTCGTCAATTCCGTGGACCACCCCATGGGCCTCCAGGGCAGAGTGAATGTTTTCTATTACCGCAGGGCTCTCTTCTGCAAATGAGAAGACAGTTAAATATGCGCTCATTTCATCCTCGCTTATCTCCACAACAAAGAGATCTTCAGTAACAGCTGCTTCTTCACCCACCTGTCTTTCAGCAATTTTGATTGATGTACCTTGACCTTCCTTGATAGTCTGACGGATGAGATCCTCATCAAATCCTTCAATACCTCGCGCAGTCAACTCAACAAGAACATTACTTATCTCAACTGGCTCACCATCACCTATTGGTGCATACACGCTCAAATAGGCACCATCTGGCTTAACATCAATTTTGAAGTAACCGTCTAGATCCCAAGTTGTATCTACCATCTTTCCTTCTCCAAAATCCACGAAGGGAGAAACTACAAAACCCTGGAGTAAAACCTCTTTTCTTTAAACAATTAATCAGGTGAGAACGAAGGTAGCTCTTGCCCTTGAGAGGTAACCTCTTAATCGCATAATGGCCTTGGTATGAAGCTGAGAGACCCTTGATTCTGTAACCCCCAATACCTCTCCAATCTCCCTTAAGGTCAATTCTTCATAATAATAAAGGGCAATAACCTCTCGCTCCCGTTGGGGTAGTTTATTAATGGCTTCAATAAGGAGTCTCTTTACCTCTTCCCTTTCTATCTTTATCTCTGGTCCTGGCACAACGTGGCTTTCGACCGTATCACGAATGGAGACCTCATCCGAGTCCCCCCCGATATACTTGATGTCATCTAGCGAAATAACACTCGCCCCACTCACTTCTAAAGTAAGCTGATTTAGCTCCTCCACTGTGATATTCATTGACTGAGCCACCTCTTCGTCTGTGGCTGGCCGGCCAAGCCTCAACTCAAGAGAGCTGTAAACTTGCTCTATATCCTTTGCCTTCTGACGAACAGAGCGGGGCACCCAATCCAAAAGTCTCAACTCATCATATATCGCTCCTTTAATGCGAATTGTGGCGTATGTCTTAAACTTACAACCCATCTTTGGATCATACTTTTCAATAGCGTCAATCAAACCTAAGATTCCATAGCTGACCAGATCATCAAACTCTATGTTTGGGGGAGTAGTTACAGCTATTCGGCCAGCAATATACTTGACCAACGACGCGTATTTGATGATTAATTGTTCTCTTAGTTTTGGGCTACTGGTCTTCTTATACTCATACCAAGCTCTCTCCTCATCCCTATCTGATAGCTCTACACTTGCCTCAGAGTTCATTTTATCTCATCCTTCTACTTTTATTTCTCGAAGATTATTATCTAGCCTGCTCCATCTCGCTTTCAGTTGTCTCTTCGAGAACCTTTCTTGTGTCACCCATATCTGGATGACTGGTCTCTACAGTATAGTCGATAGCTTTCCCTATCTGTTGATTAGCCGCTTCTCCTCTAGAAAGATTAATGGCCCCATCGGCTAACTTCCCCACCACCTTAATCAAAATGAATGCCCCAAATCCCCACAACCCTAATCTTATAAGAAGGGTTTCCAGAGAGACAAACCCAGCTAAATCCTTTAGCTTAAGCAAGATAACTATTATTAATGCTACCCAAGCAAAATAAGTACTTATCTTAGAAATCATGTCTTAGAATGACAACCCAATCTTAAAGAATAATTTTATATCTACGGTAATTTTACCATTTATATCTTTATTTTGCAACCAAACTTT
>DNCN01000200.1 GCA_003485015.1 bacterium | reverse complement strand
CCCCTGGATACCATGTACCTTCTCTCTTACACTTTTGCACAAAACTTAAAGTAAACCCAAGATCTAGTGATTTAACAGAAGCTATCTTCGAAGCATCAACGTTATTTATTAAGATTAGGAAAGAACTTTTTTAGAAAATCCTATCCTCAGCATGAACAGGCTTTTAGGGACAACCCTCTTAACGAATCTTTTAAGTTAAGATAGAAAATATCATCCTTACAGAAGCTATACCCCCAGGAGAGGGCGGATATACAAGAAAGACAGTATGCAACTAAATAAAAAATGATTACCCTTCGTAAGAAACAGGATGGGGGATTCACCAGGTTTGCAGAGGATTTATAGATTAAGAGGTTACAATACAGATTTGATTGGACAGGTATATTTATATTGACAATCTTAAAGGGTTGGCCTATTATTATCTGAGGACTATGGAAACTGAATACGATATTGTTATCATCGGTGGAGGAGTCATCGGCTGTGGGATCGCCCGGGAGCTTAGTCGATACCAGATAAATATCCTTCTTGTCGAGCGAGAGAATGATGTTGCCCGGGGGACAAGCGGTAAGAATAGCGGCGTGATCCACTCGGGCTTCGATCCGCCAGTAGGAACTCTCAAAGCTAGATTGAATATTGAAGGAAACAAGCTCTTTAAGAGGCTCTGCCAAGAACTTGATATCCCCTTTAACTTCATCGGAAAGTTGGTTGTTGTTAAGGATAAGACCGAAATAGAAGATCTAAAGATCCTTAAACGACGGGCTAAGGCCAATGGGGTGCCTTCAGCTGAGATCATCAGCTCCGAGGAACTCAGACAGCTTGAGCCAAATGTTGAGGCTCAAGCCGCCCTATACCTTCCTACTGCGGGGATAACCCTGCCTTATCTTTTAAACATTGCCCTGGCAGAGAATGCCTTGAGTAATGGGGTCAAGATCCACCTCAATGAGGAAGTCAAAGCGATCTTGAGGAAAAGCACAGGGTTTTTGGTTAAGACCACCAAAGGGGTCTACCGAACAAGATGGGTAATCAATGCTGCTGGTCTCTATGCGGATCAGGTGGCCAAGATGGTGGGGATCAAGGAATATCGTCTCTACCCCTGCCGTGGGGAGTATTATATCCTTGATAAGCGTTTTAGTGGTTTAGTCACTCGTATGATCTATCCTGTACCACCCAAGACCAGTGGGGGAAAGGGGATCCACCTTACACCAACTATTGAAGGGAATATCCTCGTCGGCCCCTCAGCAGAATATATTAGGAACAGAGAGGATGTCAGGACAACCTTACCGGTGGCCAAAAAGCTCTTTAGAGAGGCAAGGCAGTTTGTTTCCAAGCTCCCTTCAGGAGATGTCATCGCCCGTTATGCTGGAGTGAGATGTAAGGTACTCCCTTCAAAGACGCCTGGGTTTACCGACTTTCTCATTGAGGAAGATTCCCAAGTGAAGAGATTCATTAACCTTATTGGTATTGAATCCCCTGGCCTTACGGCAGCACCAGCCATAGCCAGGATGGTAGCTGAAATCATCGATAGGAGAGAGGGGCTTAGACCAAATCCAACCTTCAACCCCAGAAGGGTAGGGATCAAGCGTTTCGATAGATGCTCTCTTAAGGAGAGGTTTCAACTCGTGACCGAGGATCCAGACTATGGCGAGATCATCTGTCGATGCGAGAATGTTACTCGAGCAGAACTAATCCAGGCCATCCGTAATCCCTTAGGAGTTAGAACCTTAAGTGGCCTGAAATATCGGGCTCGGGTGATGATGGGTCGCTGCCAGGGTGGGTACTGTCTTTTTCGAATCGTCGATGTCTTAAAGGAGCTGTATCCAGAAGGGGAGATTACCTTAAAAGGTGAGGGATCCAAGTTCTTTTCTGGTAAGACAAGAGAGGATTAATTTTGAATGGGAAGAGGTTTGATGATTGAGACCATCATCTTTGATCTGGGCAAGGTGATCCTTGACTTCGACCACCACCTCATCACTCAAAAGTTATCGCAGATCTCTGGATATGATGAGGCTAAGCTCTTCGATCTTATCTTTGCTTCAGACCTTGTAAAATCCTTTGATGAAGGGAGGCTCAGTCCTAATGACTTCTTTAGAGAGATCATCGGGATATTGAATACAGAGATAGACTTTGAGCGATTCACACTGATCTGGAATGATATTTTCTTCCCACCTAAAGAGGGGATGGTAAAACTCTTAAGCCAACTCAAAGAGGAGAGATACCATCTGTATCTCCTCTCCAACACTAACATCCTCCATTTTGAGTATATCTGGGAGAGGCACGAGATATTGAGGGTATTTGAAGGGTATATCCTCTCTTACCAGCTTGGGGTTACTAAACCCGATCCCCAAATATACCTTGAAGCCTTGAAAAGGTCTAACTCACCACCAGAGAGGTGTATCTATATTGACGACATCGAGGAGTTTGCCGAGGCAGCCACTAGCGCGGGGATAAAGGGAATACATTTTCAGTCCATTGAGAAACTTTATGGAATGCTGATTGAGATGGGGATCTTAGATTCTGAAGAGAAGGCTTGGTCAGAATGTTAAAGAGCTTATGCGATCTGTTGATTATCGGCGGTGGACCAGCAGGGTTAGCTGCAGCCATCGCTGCAAAGGAAGCTGGAGTAGAAGATCTCTTGATCGTTGAGCGAGAAGACTACCTTGGTGGCATCCTCAATCAGTGCATCCATGACGGATTTGGCCTTGAGATCTTCAAGGAGAGTTTAACTGGTCCAGAATATGCCGCTAAGTTCTTTAGCAAAGTCAAAAAACTCAGGATTCCGGTGATGACCAAGACAATGGTCATTAGCATGAATCAGACCAAAGAGGTTATCCTCTCCAGCAAGAATAGGCTTTTACAACTGAGGGCTAAAGCAATTATTTTAGCTATGGGTTGTCGGGAGCGGACTGGCGCAGCGGTTGGGATCCCAGGACCAAGACCAGCGGGGATATACACCGCAGGTGTTGCCCAGAACCTGATCAATATCCGTAACATTATGATCGGAAAAAGGGTTCTTATACTTGGTTCGGGAGATATTGGTCTGATTATGGCTCGAAGTTTGACTTTAGAGGGCGCTCGAGTCTTGGCTGTGGTCGAAATCCTTCCTTACCCCAGTGGCCTTCCGAGGAATATCGTTCAATGCTTAGAAGACTTTAACATCCCACTCTTTCTTTCTCATACCGTAGTCAATATTGAGGGAGACGGACGGGTCGATTCAGTGGCCATTGCCCGGGTGGGATCTCGAGGAGGGATAGTGCCGGGTACTAAGCAAAGAATCTCTTGTGATACCTTGCTCCTCTCTGTAGGGCTTATTCCCGAGAACGAACTCTCAAGGCAAGCAGGGGTCATTCTTGACGAGAAGACTCTTGGTCCAGTGGTCGATGAGAATGGTGAGACAAATATCCCTGGTGTCTTTGCCTGTGGAAATGTCCTCCAGGTGCACGATCTGGTTGACTACGCTACCATTGAGGCTAGACGGGTAGGTGAATCTGCAGCTTCTTATCTTATGGGAAGAAGGAAGAGAGGAAGGCGAATTAGGACGCAATTTGGCCATGGGCTTAGATATCTTCTCCCTCAGTGGATAAGTGATCAGAATGATGTCATCCTTTCAATGAGGGTCAGTAGCCCTGGTAAGGATAAGACCCTATTGATTAAGGATGGAAAGAGACTGATAAAAGAAGTATTTTATCGCTCGGTGAATCCAGCCGAAATGCTTAGAGTCAGATTGAAAAGAGAAGACCTTTACGGAATCGATGGATTTAAGGTGACCATCAAATGACTAAAAGGTTTCTTTGTATTATCTGCCCTAATAGCTGTCTCATTGAGGTGGACTATACCCAAAGAGGAGTGAGGAGGATAGGAGGTTCTCTCTGCAAGAAGGGAGATGACTATGTCCAGAAAGAACTCTTCTTTCCCACAAGGGTTCTAACCTCAAGTCTTAGGGTTACAAATGGGGAACTCCCCTTAGTGAGTGTCAAGACCAATCAGCCCATCCCTAAGGCAAAGATCATGGAGATAATGAAGATACTCCGTCAGACAACGGCCTCTGCGCCCATTAAGATTGGAGATATCTTGATCAAGAGTGTGGCTCAGACCGGGGCAGATATAGTGGCTACAAAGGGGATCAAAGGAGGAACTAGCTAGAAATCCGGGCTTAAAAGACACAAAAAGGAGGAACCTAAATGGCTGCCAATAAGGTTGTGGTGAAGTACTTAGATGGGAGGATAGCCAAGGGAGATACCTTAGACTTTGCACCCATAAGGAATACCTTTCATCTCAATGTCATCGAAACCAATGAAGAAGGGGGGAATCTTGGGGTAAGGGAGGTAGATATCTCTCATCTCAAAGCCGTATTCTTTGTCAAGGACTTTGCAGGGAGGCCAGAATACAAAGAGAGGGATGAGTTTTTACCTGGGGACGAGAAGAGGGGCAAGAGAATAACCATCGAATTCCGGGATGGAGAGAAGCTGAGAGCTTTGACTATGACCAGGGCAGATACAACTAAGGGAGGTTTCCTGGTCAGTCCGGTTGATCCGGAGAGTAATAATATCCGCATTTTTGTTGTCTCGACCGCAGTAAAGGAGATTAAGGAACCATTTGTAGGGGAGAGAGAAGATGAGGGACCAACCTTCAATAAGGTGATAGTCAAATACTTGGATGGGAAGATGCTTAAAGGAAGTACCCTTGACTTCGATCCAACAGGAGATGGTTTTCATCTTGATGTCATTCAGACCAGTGAAGAAAGTGACAGTCTGGGGATGCGTGACATAGTCTTCTCCCATCTCAAAGCCGTATTCTTCGTTA
>DNCN01000063.1 GCA_003485015.1 bacterium | reverse complement strand
TCGATGATAAGATCAATAAGCCCAGTGGTTGAAGCACCTTTGATTTCGGGGATAATCCTTACCTCGCCCCCCCCTGCTTCAACCACCTCTCGACCAATGACCTCTTCCATTTTATAATCGCCGCCTTTAACCAGAACATCTGGCCGTAAAGTCAAAATGGTGCATAATGGATCGGGTTCCTCGAATATTGTCACATAATCAACCGCTTCAAGAGAGGCCAAGACTTCAGCCCTTTCTTGCTGAGTAACTAAGGGTCGAAGATCGCCTTTGATCTTCTGGACAGAGGAATCACTATTGATTGCGACAACGAGTACGTCTCCGTAGTCTTTTGCTCCCATTAAGTATCGGATATGGCCAATGTGGAGTATATCGAAACACCCATTGGTAAAGACAACCCTCTTTCCCTTATCTTTTAAGGCCTGAAGAATCTCTCTGAGTTCCTCAATGGTTTTGATCTTGGATCGAGGTTCTCTCAAAAAGGGTCTCCTTTTTACTGTCCCAGAAGGTCCTTGATTCTTGAGGGTGTCACCCTGTGGTAAGCATCTATATCCAGCCTTGGCCCTCGGATGGCCTGGCGTAGCTCTTCTTGGGTGACCGTAGCCGTTCCTACCTCGCCAACCACTATCCCTGCCGCGTAATTGGCTAGGGTAGAGGCCTCCACGACACCAGCTCCAGCGGCCAGGGCTAAAGCCAAGACACCCACAACAGTGTCTCCTGCACCTGTGACATCATAGACATGGTGAGCGACAGTAGGAATATGGGTTATTGTTCCACTCTCCTCAAAAAGACTCATTCCGCTCTCCCCCCTGGTGATGAGCACAGCAATACATCCTAAGACAGAAAGGATCTCTTGACCCACTTCAAATAAATCCTCTTCGGTTTCAATCTCTCTTTTTGTCATGAAAGCTGCCTCACTCTGATTTGGGGTGATGATATTTACCCCCTTGTAGTTTAGATAATTCTTTATTTTGGGATCAACAATGGTCAATATCCCTTTCTTTCTGGTTAAAGAGATGATCTTCCCCAGAAGACCAGGGGTAACAACCCCTTTGCTGTAGTCAGATATGATCAAGATGTCCATCTCTTCTATAAGTGATAATATATATTTGAGAATCCTCTGGACGATTTCTCTATCTATGTCTTTGACCAGTTCCCGATCCACCCTGACCACCTGTTGGGAATGGGCAATGATCCGTGTCTTCAAGGTGGTTGGCCGTTGACTATCTACCATAAGACCCTCTATGGAAATTCCCTTTGCGGCAAACTCCTCTTTTAGCCTTCTGGCGTTTATGTCATCTCCAGTTACACTGGCCACAAAGACTCTTCCACCCAGAGACTGGATATTGGCAGCCACATTGGCCGCTCCACCTAGAGCAAATGTCTCCTTTCGGACAGCAACGATAGGCACCGGTGCCTCAGGAGAGATTCGAGATACATCTCCCCAGACAAATTCATCGAGGACGACATCTCCTACCACCAGAATCTTTGCCTTCTCAAATGACGAGATGATTGACTCAAGCTCTTTCATAGAAAAGAATCTCTTTATTAAATGGGTGGTCACCCAAGAACTTTTATCCGGGCATTCTTTAGTATATCTCAAGCTTTAAAAACAGGCAAGCAATTTTTCAATCTCAGGACATAAAACTTGACTTATCAGAATAAATGCGATATACTCAGTTTTGGTGTAGCCGAGGAGATAAAAAAAAGAAGAGAAGGTATCTTTGAGGATTGAGGAGTCGCCTAAATAGCAATAAAGACAGTGTTCTTTTAAAAAATAGATTCCATTAAAGGACAAGTAGGACAGGTGGTCGGGCCTGATCATGCAATTCAGGTCAGGAAAGTCCGGGCTCCACAGGGCAGGATGGTCGCTAACGGCGACGGGGAGTGATCCTACGGAGAGTGCCACAGAAAACACACAGCCGATGGAGCTTGTAACTCACAGGCAAAGGTGAAAAGGTGCGGTAAGAGCGCACCAGCAGGAGGAGTGATCTTCCTGGCTTGGTAAACCCCATCCGGAGCAAGGTCAAGTAAAGGGAAGATTGGGCGGCCCGCTCATTCCCTGGGTAGACCGCTTGAGGCCTATGGCAACATAGGTCCTAGATAGATGACCACCAATTCAGGATTTATTCTCTGGATACAGAACCCGGCTTATGGCCTACTTGTCCTTTACCTCTATTTTAAAATCTTTATCTTAAAAAAGTTGACAGGGTTGAGGTTTTTGTGCTATAAAATTATTTGAATATAAGTCCGTGAAGATAAAGCAGTCTGATTCAAAAGGAAGGAGTTTAGCAGAGTGAAGACATTTACCTCTCGAAAGGAGGACGTTAAGCATAATTGGTACGTAGTTAATGCTGAAGATAAGATCCTCGGTCGTTTGGCCAGCCAAGTGGCCCATATTTTACGAGGAAAACATAAACCTATCTATTCTCCACACCTTGATGCTGGGGATTATGTTGTCGTCATTAATGCCGAAAAGGTTAAGTTGACCGGGAAGAAACTGGAGGAGAAGTTCTATTATCGCCATTCAGGCTATCCTGGCCATCTTAAATCTTTCCAGTGCAAAGATTTATTGACTACTCATCCTGAGAGGGTAATTACTTTGGCCGTTAAAGGGATGTTACCCCACAATAGATTGGGCAGGCAAATGCTTACTAAGTTGAAGGTTTACCGGGGGAATGTTCACCCCCATTCTGCCCAGCAGCCCAAAGAGCTTGGGATATAAAAAAGACAGGACTCTTTATTTAGAGAGGAAAGTGTTGGCCGATGGTCGAAGAAGAGAGAAGAGAGAAAGGAAAGGGTAGGGAGATAATCAAGGCCCTAGGATTTATTGTTTTAACTATCTTGTTGATCTTTGCTACCTCTGTAGTTACTCTATTTTTGAGTGGCGCAAACAGGCCCATAATCATTAGCGGAGGGGTAGAGACTTCTGAAAACCCCTCTTCTGTCGTTTCGAAGGAATTTTTGCCCACCTTCGACCCTATAGCTGGTGAGGAGGTCATTGCTCGACTCCAAACGAGTGACCATCTCATAAAGATCTATGAGCTCCGCTTGGCTTATGATCGCAAGAATAAGCTCCTACCCATGGAGATGAGAGAAAAACAATTCCTGATACGGGATATTCTCCATAGCACACTTATCACCAAAAACCTTGAGGGGTTAGCTACTGAGGAAGGGAAAGAGGTCTTGAAATTGGAGTTGATGGAGAGGATCAACCGTATCTTGGAGAAGGGGCAGATAAAAAAAGTTTATATTCTTTACGTTATTCAGTAAGACATACACCTTTATTTTCCCTCTCCCAAGAAGGAGAGAATTGAGATAAAAGGAAGATGCAAGAAGGAGAAGAAGATTTGGTAAAGATTCAGTATCGCGGGACTGGTCGAAGAAAGGAGGCTGTGGCCAGAGTCAGACTCATACCAGGTAAGGGAGAGATCAGGGTTAACAGCCGGGATTTCAAGGACTATTTTAGAGGTAGCCGAAACCTTGAAGCCCTGGCCAAGATGCCGCTTCTCCATACCGACACCCTAAAGAACTATGATGTCATCGCTAAAGTAGAAGGTGGTGGTCTCTCGGGACAAGCTGGAGCACTTTCTCTTGGTATTGCCCGAGCTCTAGTAATGGCCAATGGAGAGCTAAGGTCTATTCTAAGAAAGGGTGGGTTTTTAACCCGTGACCCCCGAATGCATGAGCGGAAGAAGTATGGTCAGCCAGGACGCCGCAAGCGGTTCCAGTACTCAAAGAGATAATCCCATAACCACGAATGGATCCGAATTGATGCCAGGATTATGGATCAAGGCTTAAATAGCCTAAGTCCTCTACTGGCGAAGATTGGTGATTGTTCGTGGTTTTCATTTTTGAAGTGAGGTGACCAGATCGGATGACTCAAGATATCTATCCTTTCAAAGAGATAGAGACAAAGTGGCAATCCTTCTGGGAGAAGGAAGGCTCTTTTAAGACCACCCGATCAAATGATAAGCCCAAATACTATCTCTTAGAGATGTTTCCTTATCCTTCAGGAAAGATCCATATGGGGCATGTCCGCAACTATACTATCGGCGATGTCGTTGCCCGCTATAAGAGGATGCGGGGGTACTCTATTCTCCATCCTATGGGTTGGGACGCCTTCGGCCTGCCCGCTGAAAATGCAGCTATTGAAAATAGAATCCATCCTGTTACCTGGACACAAGAGAATATCTTTTATATGCGGAATCAACTTAAGTCTCTGGGCTTCTCTTATGATTGGGACCTTGAGATATCCACCTGCGATCCAGATTACTACAAATGGAACCAGTGGTTCTTCTTGAAGTTCTATGAGAAGGGATTGGTCTATAAGAAGAAGGCGCC
>DNCN01000051.1 GCA_003485015.1 bacterium | reverse complement strand
TAAAGGATTGGGTGAGGCTATCCTCGACTTTATGATCCAAGGGCCAAAAGATGAAGAAGAAGAGGAATGATATAGATATTGAATCTCTCATGAAGAGGGAGCTGCTGATTAAGGCTAAGGATAAGGGTAAAAAGAGAAGAGGAGTGAGGGCACTCCTCCTCAGCCTCCTATTGGGTATTCTTGTAATTTTCTTTGTTCTCCAAGAAAGAGAGGGAAGGAAGAGCCAATTGCATTCCCTTGCTATTGAAGAGGATTTTAGGATGACCCTCTATTTCACATCGGCGAAGACCCCTATCCTTGTTGGCGAGTCAAGAAGGTTTAAAGAGATCCCCTCCAATGTTCTTGAAGGGGCCAAGCTCGCCTTAGAGGAGCTTATCAAGGGGCCAATGGAGGAGGGACTCATTTTGACAATGCCTCAAGAGACAAAACTACGCGAGCTTTACTTAGCTGAAGATGTAGCTTATCCTGACTTTAGCTACGAATTTGTTAAGAATCACTGGGGGGGAACTTCAGGCGAGATAATTACTATTTATTCTATCGTCAACACCCTCAGCCTCAATTTCGACGAGATCAAAAAAGTGCAGATCTTAGTCGAGGGGAGGGAGATTCCGACCCTAGCCGGCCACTTAGATACCTCAAGGCCCATTAGCCCGGATCTATCATTTATAAGTGGAAAAAAGGAGTTATAATGGGGGTAAATAGGTTTAAAAGTAAAAAGAAGGTCAAAGAGCAAGATCTTAAATCTATCAAAAGAGGCAGTAAATCCAAGTTTCGTGAATGGGTGGAGACCATTGTAATCGCCCTTATCCTGGCTACCTTCATTCGAACCTTTATCATCCAGGCATTCAGAATTCCCACAGAGTCAATGGAGCCAACACTTTTTGGCGACGCCCACTATGTAAATCATTCTTCTCTCTCTAAAAGTCCGATCCCTCGTTTTATCCAACAACACACCTACCTTGTGGGTGATCACCTCTTTGTTTGTAAATTCATCTATGGCATCTCCATCCCCTTTGCCAATAAACAGATATTTAACTTCAATCATCCCAAGAGGTTTGATGTTGTTGTTTTCAAGTATCCCGAAGACCCAAGGAAGGACTTTATCAAACGGATTATTGGTCTTCCGGGTGAGGAGATAATGATTAGAGATAGACAGGTTACCATCAATGGTGAACCCCTCGATGATAAGTATGCCTACTTTATCGATGAACCTCTTATTCCAAGAAGAGACTATGGACCTGTGATCATTCCTAAAGATTCTTACTTTGTAATGGGCGACAATCGTGACAACTCCAGGGATAGTCGTTATTGGGATTTTCTTTCCAGGGAACTTATAAGAGGCAAAGCCCTTTTCATCTACTGGCCACCCCAAAGGATCAAGTGGATAAGATGATTGGAGCCAAGAGGGGAACCTCTTAGAAGTTCCTATCCTCTATTTTTTTCTTGACAAATCCAGTTTTAAGTGGTAGGTCATTAAGAGAATGACTTAGCACTCTCTCTTCCTGAGTGCTAAGAAGAGGAGAAGGTATGGATAGGATTTTAATCCGTAAACGGCAAGGTATGATCCTTCGGATGGTTATTGATGATTATACACTACATCCCCGACCTGTAGCTTCAAGGATGATCGTTCATAAAGTCAGGTTTTCTGCAGCCACAATCCGCCATATAATGGCTGAACTTGAAGAGGAAGGATATCTGAGGAAGATGCATGCTTCAGCCGGGAGGATTCCTACAGATAAGGGATATCGGTTTTATGTTGATGAACTAATAGGGAAGAAAAATCTTACTAAAAGTGAAGAGAAGAACATCGAGCGAGCTTTTGACCCATCGGCTAAATCCGAAGAGATCATCGATGGATTTGCCCATTTTCTCTCAAAGACCTTTCACCTTCTGGGGATAATTCTCTCTCCAGACCAGAAGATCTTTATTGAAGGCTGGTGTAATCTCCTGGAAGAGCCGGAGTTTGCCAGTATCGAGAAAGTAAAGGGGATTTTTAAATTATTGGAAGAGAAGAAGAGGATTTCTGCTATCCTTGAAAGACATATCCAAGATGAGGGTGTTCAAGTCTCCATCGGCCGGGAGAATAAATGTGAGGCGATCAATGAGTGCAGCCTCATTACTGCAACATACAAGATTAAGAATAATTCACAGGGGATCTTGGGAGTTATTGGCCCAACAAGAATGAGGTATCTAAAAATAATTCCCATGGTCAGTTCTATCTCCGAGAGACTTTCCAAGATCTTAACAGAGAGGAGTTAATCGTAAAACATAGAATCATGAAGAAGAAAAGAGAATCAGGACCTGCCATTGTAGATACAGGCAGGGAAGCAGTGTTGACCGAGAGTGCACCCACCACTCTCGATGAGATGGCAATCGTGATGGAGAAGGTTGCCCAGGCCGATGAATACTTGGATCTTCTTAAGAGAGCAAAGGCCGATTTTGAAAACTACAAGAAGAGGATTCAGCAGGAGAGACTTGAATTTACTCAGTTTGCCAATGAGGAACTGATTAGAGAGCTTTTGCCAGTACTTGACAATTTTGAGCGTGCCATCAATCATTCAGGGAAGCAGGTTGATTTAGAGGCAATCGTTTCTGGAATCAGATTGGTCAAAAAGGACTTCGAAGAGGTTCTTAAAAAGAGGGGACTTCAAAGGGTTGAAGCCTTTGGCCTACCTTTTGACCCAAAGATTCATGAGGCAGTAGCCCAGCGAGAGTCTAGTGAATACCCCGATCAAACTGTTATTGAGGAATTACAGACTGGGTATAGATTAGGCGAGCGCCTTCTCCGACCAACTCAGGTAGTGGTCTCTACAAAGGTGGAAATAGAAGATAGAGAAGAAAAAAGAGAAGAGGAAGAGTCTGAAATTCAGAGTCTTGAAAGTGAGGAGGAATCAAAATATGGCCAAGGTAATTGGAATTGATTTAGGAACTTCTAATTCTGCGGCAGCAGTAGTAGAAGCAGGCAGACCAGTTATCATCCCTTCAGCAGAAGGTGCTGGTGTTGCCTCAGGTAAAGCCTTTCCCTCCTTTGTCGCCTTTACTAAGGATGATCAGCGCTTAGTAGGTGAGCCTGCAAGGCGCCAGGCAGCGATAAACCCCGAAGGTACCATTCAGGCTGCCAAGCGTAAGATGGGTACAGACTTTAGATTTAACGTTTTTGGTAAAGAGTATACACCCCAACAGATCTCGGCATTCATCCTACAGAAGATCAAACAGGATGCAGAGAGCTACTTAGGTGATAAGGTTGAAGAGGTGGTGATTACCTGTCCAGCATATTTTGATGATAACCAGAGGACAGCAACTAAAGACGCTGGAGAGATTGCTGGCCTGAAGGTTTTACGTATCATCAATGAACCGACAGCAGCCTGTCTAGCCTATGGTCTCGAAAAGGCAGGGAAAGAGTTGAAGATCTTAGTCTTCGACTTTGGTGGGGGCACACTCGATGTAACCATCATGGAGATGTGGGAAGAGGGTGGCTTCAAAGTTATGGCCACAAGTGGTGATACTCAGCTTGGTGGAACAGATATGGACAAT
>DNCN01000029.1 GCA_003485015.1 bacterium | reverse complement strand
TTTTTGATGCTGAAAGACCTGTAATATGGACATTACATTTTGTTACAATGCAGGATCAAAGAAGACGGTATAATACTTTTGAAGTTTGGTCGCCACCATAGAGAGGTGAAAGATGGCAGAATTAGGATCTGGTTTAGGAAGTAGTTACCCTTCGGCTTATGATACAGATTCATTAAAAGAAGTGAATTACCCTATTGCGGGGTTTACCTATGCAAGAGCTGAAGTACCTAATGATTTAGCGGACGCTGTTGTTAAAATTCAGGGAGCAGTAGGATTAACACCGCAAGGAGTTTTAACTACTCTGTCAGAGAGGTTAAATGTTTCTTTTGAATCTGATGGTGGGCTTAAGCCGAATACAGTTGGTGATAGTCAGGTTAATGCTGCTTTTCCTATAATTCGGCAGAAGATTGACTTTGTAGGATTTTATGTAACCAAAGTTCTTTCTAACCCTATTGAGATACTTACGGCTTCTGATCAAAGTTCTATTCCTTGGACCGCTTTCTCAGTAAGTTCTTGGGTATCACCACTTGCTAAAGCAGTTCAATTACATACTTCCATTATGGATACTGGTGCAGGTCAAGCTGTTT
This sequence comes from bacterium, assembly GCA_003485015.1. GTDB lineage: Bacteria > UBA9089 > UBA9089 > UBA9089 > UBA9089 > UBA9089. The sequence continues at coordinate 7,308 of DNCN01000029.1, read as the reverse complement.
TCAAAGTTCGCCGATTTGGAAATACCGAAGAGGATGCAGTCTTAAAAGTGCGTACTCAAGTTCCTGGTAAATGGATTGATGTAGCAGGGGATATTCATTTAGGGGCAGATCAAAAGGTTGAATATAAACTATCTGCTACAGGAACGTCCACAGCCTCAATAAGAATGCTGATGATGAGTGTATATGAATGAATATACAGTAGGACCAGAAGCTTGGAATTATCATTGGTTTCGCCATGGGGACTGGTATGTGCGTAAAATAAATCCTAGCGAATGGATTCAGGGTGGTTCTGAGGGGAAAATCTCTGGTGGTGCTTTTGTTGGACGGAAAGATTCCCCTTTATATAGGTTTGTTGTGCCCTCTATTTCTCTACCCATTACAGTTCTGAGAGCCCATGTTGTGATCTATGTAGCTCAATCTAGTCACAAAAATTGGTCATCATACCCGCCTGGTGATGTATCTTGGATAGCTCATTTTTCCCCAAATCCACCTGATAAGGAATGGTATTGGAATATACCCGTTTGGGATATACCTGTTCGCCATGTCCTTGGAGGGATTCCACCCGGCACCTTTAGAGAACGTTTAACCTTTTCCATACCCCCAGCTAGTTTCCAAGAGTTCCTTAATGCTGGCCATAGGTATCTTTGGATTTCTGTGTGTAAAGATTATCCTTGGGCTCCTGATAACGCTTTTGGCCGACACGATACTTGGCGAGGACAGGATTGTTTATTTTTCCAAGTCGATGAGACACCACCAGCACCTGCAAGGGTTGGAATTAGATGGCTATCAGCAAGTCAGTTTAAAGTAATGTGGACTGATGTGCCAAGAGACTGGAAAGAGAGCTGGATAGTTGAAAAGGAAGTTGATCAATCTGGCACCTGGACTAGGATAGCAACCATCAGAGAAGGGCCAGAGTATTGGGAAAGATTCTGGATAGATACAGCCATCCACCTTAATCGCCGATATCGGTATCGGGTAGCTACTCAGTTAAGAGGTAAGTTATCAGCCTTCACCTATTCGCCTATTATATGGTCTTATCCTATGCCTACTGGAAGTGGGTTGACAGATCAATTCTGGACTTCAGCCGATGGGACAGTCTGGACAGGGCCATATCCTGATCTAACAGAATGTAGAAAGTCAAGGTATTTAAAATGGAAGGGTGAGCTATCGGTAGATCCTTCATTAAATCCTGATGCAGCTAACTTTAGCCCAGCCCTTTTCTCAAAGCAGATACTTTATAGAGGTTAACGATGTCAATCTGGTTTATGGGTGATAAAGATGTTATATCAATTCGGGGCTATGATCCTAATGCCTTCTCATATTTTTCTGATCAGATTAAAGAGGTTCTATCCAAAAGAGGCTTGAAATACTTGGATATTAGGTTTGAGAAGGGTAGTGTATCAATCTTACAAAAAGACGGTTGGAAAGAGTTTAAGGTTGTAAGAACTTAAAAAAAGGAGGTAAAAAGATGTTCAAAAAGATTCTTTTGACTTCAATCCTTGTAGCAAGTTTAGCCACAAGTTGCTTTGCTTCAGATAAGCTTACTTCAGAACCAAAGCTATATACCTTTAGGCTGGGTAAAGCTGTAGTAGGACAAGACTGGATACCTGCTACCTTAATGGTCAGACTTTACACAAGGTCTGTGCTATTAGACTGGATACCAGTGGTCAGGTCCTGCGGGCTTACGGTTGGGACTTCTCTAGACCATCCAGATAAGACAGGCTGGTTCTTTGGGGCATCCTATGAGCTGAACCCGATAGTTGACTTTAGTTATGGGGTTTGCTATGTAGAGAAGAAGAATTGCTTGACTTCTGAGAGTTACTTTGGCGTCTCACTTGACGCTGAGGTCTTCAATAAGGTAATTGATTACCTTCAAAATCTTGTAAAGTGAGGTATGTATGGATATTATAGGTATCAGAGATTGGTTAGATGGGAAAAAGACGTATCTACTATGTATCTCAGGGGCGATTACATCTATGGTAGCTTATGCATCAGGGGAACTAAACGAGTGGCAACTAATAATGGCGATTCTCTTAGCACTTGAGCAGATGGCTCAGCGAGCTGGAACAGCTAAGGCAGAAAGGGCAAGTAGGGCTAAGGGAAAATGATCCATCTATAAAGATGAACTTTTTCTCAACCAAGAAATCCCCGATCTATCCTTCAGGGTAAGCTGGGGGAAGGGTAGGTTGGGGATGGATTGGTTGATTTTTTGACTAGTAGAGCAAAAAAAAATGAAAATTTTACTTGACAAAATTCTGGAAATATGGTAAAGATAAATTATCCCTTTCATAGAAAGGAGATTATATGAGTCAAGTAAAATTTTTTGATAGTAGTTGGTTGGATAAGGGCGGCTCATCCCATATCCATCCTTTCTATGAAGGTCAAGAAAGCCAGGCTGAAAAAGCTTGGCTTTTCTTGTTTAACCACCCAAAGCGATAGGACAGACGAGTAATCCAAACATCGCTCCCATGAGCACATGGGATAATGTTTCTCTGATGAGGGATCAGGCAATTAAAGCTGATCCTTGGCGGGGAGGAACTAAGGGTGTCATACTGGAAGAGATAACGGCACTCAAGCTGCTTGTTGGGTCTCGGAAACGTTCCCCCAGTTACCACAAAGGTTCTCGTTTAGCCGCCACCACTTACAGAAATCCCTCTTTTCTTGGGGATCTCTCTTTCTTCTTGTGGTCGAGTTTACTTTGTGGGCTATCCACAAGCTCTCTTTCAGGCTATATGCAATTGCTTTCTCTTTCCCTCTAAGAACTATTACTCCTCCCGGGTCGTAAGCTCTTCTAAGAGGGCGGAAAGAAAAAGGGGGATTAGAATCTTCTATTTTAACATATCTTAATAATTATTAACATATCCTCACTTTACTATCATCTATTATAAAAAGTTTCTAAGATTAAATTCTCAAAGCTCTAATTTGAAATAAAGAGAATGATCCCTACTTACCTAAAAAATGATGTCAAAGTCTATAAGATAGCCAAAAAATCTTACTGGTGCTATTACTCAAATTTTGTAACGTGAACCTACGCTAAGATCCTCACCTCATAGAGTAACCTACCCTAAAAGGATGTTACCCCTCAGCACGTAGTATACTCCCCTTTTTTTCGTCTGATATGTGTAAACTACCTCTCTTTCTCTTACACTTCCTTTCTCGTGAATACTATTCCTCTAATGGCGGGAAGTCATTCTCTTCTTCGTCTTCTATTTCTGAAAGGTCTTGAGGGAGCGAATCTGTCACTTCCTTTTTGAAGGTCAGTTTAGTCTGTGCATCCAGTTCGCCAGATAGAAACTGGATAAAGTTCCTCTTCTGATCCCCAGTAAGAGATCGGGTATTTTCTACGCCGTAATTCAGCCCTAAGTAGTTAACAAACCAAGTGTCTGGATAGTCTTCAGACATCTTTTGTAACTTTTTCCTCAGAGCATTGATCTGGACAAGTAGAGGATCTTTCTTTTCTTGTTCAGGTATAGCTTGATCAACTTGATCAACTTGAGTAGATTGAATAGTTTGAGTAGCTTGAGTAGATTCAATCAGATAAGGCTTGACCTGATTTCTCTCATCCTTTATAGCTGGGATAGGGATAATATCCTCTTGTCTATGTTCTATCTGATTTAAACCTCTGCCCCTTCTTCTCTCTCTAACCTTCATAAGCTGGTCAAGGGTTAGGGCACAATTAAACCTAAATAGATGGTGAGTCTGTAAACCACCTTGTCTTGAGGGAAGTTCCATAGGGGTTCTCTCTAAAATTACCGGGATGTCTGTGCACCCATCAGCTATAGCCTGAAGGTATTCCATATAGTCTAAGGTTCTGTTTATATTCCATGATGAAGCGGTATTGATCTGATATACGCCTCCCACGGAAACCTTTGGTAGGATTATGTTTAGGGTCGCACTGATCCGACACTTCCCTGAGACTTCTTCCTCACAAGGGCAAGTGCCCTCTTTTAGACTGTTGGATTCTTTATCATATCGCAGGCTTTCTTGCCCATCACCAAAACACATCATCCGAGCTTTCCCTGTCTTTGTCATTGCAAATCTTTTATAAGACATTGGAATAACTACTTGCCTTACTTCAGAAGGGAAGAGAATGTCTAATCGAGTCGGGCGATCTCCATAGACCGTTTCTATTTCAGGTGGAACAATAAAATAGTTAACCTCTTCCAGTGCCTTACCTTTTTGATTAGTAGCTTTCTTCCCCAGTTTTATAATCCCTAAGACTGGGAATCTTGGAACTCTTCTGAAATCTTTAATTGTGGTGAATCTCATTTTATTCCTCCTTAGATATATCCTTCTCTTGTAGGATTGAAGTCAATAGATTATTAACTGCCTGCCCCAGTTCTAGCAGGGTGCTTATCTGTTTTGCGGGGTTGCCTGGGGTTCGCAAAGCCTCTATCTCTATAAGGCATTGCTCCAGCCGTTCTGTGTGGTTTTCATTGCTCATTTGTTACCTCCTTTCTAAAATCTTAGTTATACGATCAAAAGAAATATTGCTTAGCCAGCTTTCCCGTATACCTTCTGCCTTTTCCTTTGAACATATCGTCCAACCCCGTTTGGGAGAACCCTGCACCCACCCTATAATGGTAACCGGGTTGAGATAATCTATCTCTACAGTATCTCCGATTTCTAGCGTCTTGATTTCTTCAACTGTAGGTTTATTTTTCATTCGCTCTCCTTGTTCTTTTTCTTTTAATACCTGTTCTTTCTTCTGCTGGATACTTTCTTTTATTTCCGACTTTAGATAGAAAATGAACTCTATCACTTGCTTTACTGCCCATAACCAGCCTATCAACACTAAAAACAACAGGAGGGGGATAAAGGGTAGCACAAAAATTATAGCCAGAATAATTAGCCACATCATTGTCATTAGCCCTCCTTCTTTAAAGAAATGATAAGCCTCTCTTGAAATACTTCCTTCTTTGCCTTTTCAAGAATATCTGGATCGATAAGTGTTCGTAGAAGATCATGATCAATTCTTGAGATTTCAGCTATGATCTGCCTGACTATGTATCTACCTGCAATCCCCTCAGCCACTCCCTTCTCTCTTAGGATCTTTATGATCTTATCTCTGAGTTCTTCTTTTTCTTTCCCAAGTTCCTGATGATTAGAAGAGACCTCAAGATAGTAAGCACATAAGTCCTCAGCATCTTCGATTTCTTCCCTTCCTTTAACTAAGGATATCAATTCTTTTTCGTAGTCTTCCCAGCAGACCTCCTCAAAAGGACAATACTCACATCGCCAAGAACTTTTAGAGTATTGTCTAGGAGGTAAAGTTTTGTTGTTAAAACTATCCTCAACTTCTTGAAATTTATCAAAAGCGTTCTTCACGACATTTGGAAATTCTAAAGAGAGAGAAGCAGGGACTAGTCCTCTTCTTGAGTCCCAAAGTCTTTCTAGTCGGCAAAGGTCATTAGGCAGAGAATAGCTGAGAAGGTATTCGCAGAATTGGGCAGTGTTTTTATTCTTTATAAGTAGAATAGCTTTTTCAATAGGCATGACTTCATTAATACCTCTTAAGTAGACACAACACTGAGTGATATAATCCAGGGGGATCTTCTTACCCTGGGCATAATCGTTAAAACTAAAGTGATTGACGGCTTTGTGTTCAAAAAGATATTCTTGATCAGTAATGTCCGTTATGATGCCGTCAATACTACCTTTGATCGAGAAGTCAAATCCTTCCCATTTTACCTCTATAGGCATCTGTTCAGAGTGAAGACTAAAGGCGGTTTTGCGTATCCAGTTTTTAGTTAATTCCTCGTGCCAAGAGGAATCATCTAAGACCATGACCGCTCTGCCTGGTAGAGGGCGGGAGTCTTTACCCATCCGCCAATAAGTCAGTTGCCTTGAACATCTTTCTGGACCAGCTAGAGAAGCTCTAGGGCGATATGAGCTATGCCCAGAGTCTTCGCCCGCTATCCTGTGTAAAATTTCAGCTAGCATCTTTAACCTCCTTTTATCTTTTCGTTAAGGTCTAAAATCTTCTTTAAAGTATCCTCGAAGTTACTACTTGAGTCCTTCTTCTTCCTCTTGCCTGATGGATAATCCCACCATCGAGGGAATTGAGAAGGTAGTTCGTAAATTTCTTCAACTTCTGTTACTTTCATCGGTGAAAATCCCCTTTCAGAACGCCTAGGAAGGCATCTAAGCCATTTTGTTTCGCCCTTAAGGTAGTTATCTATCTCGAAGAGTAAAAACGCCCACAGAGGCTCTCAGGGGCTTTCAGAGGGCATAGTGACCTCTTCGTATATTTCGTTAATTACAGCGACCTTCTTTAGAAGCTCTTCAGCATTCCCGAAAAGACTAAAGAACTTTTTTAGAGTCTCTCTAACTTGCATCTTCATCTTATTCCTTTCCTTCAATATAATAGAGAGTCCCGCCTCCTTTCTTCTTTGCTTTTAATTGCCCTTGTCCCTTTGGGATATAGCAGAACGGAACAATCCTAGCGCCTGTTGGTAATCCACAAAAAGATGCATTAAGACATCCTCTACAAGTTATATTGACTTGCTTCTTTCTTCTTCGTTTATCTTCCACGAACTTTACCTCCTCTCTAATCATTTAAAACCATCACTATTAGAAGAACACATAATGTCAAACTAAAATATTCCATCTTATACCTCCTTAATCAGGATAGTGATCCTCAAACTTTTCTCCACACTCTGGACACGTTACTTCATAGCATCCCCAGTATGGAAGATATTCAAGTATCGATTCCACCCATTTTTTGCACTCCGGACAAAAATCCTTTACAATAGTCTTTTGGGCTAAATCAAAGTGTGTGATCGTTCTCATTTTTTACCCCCTTTAATTAACCGAACTTTGGACAGAACCTCTCCCAGTGCTCCTCATTAGTAATAACTTGTGGAGCTATGCTTCCCATTATAATTTGGACAGTCTTCTATTATCTTCCTTTTCTTCAAGTATTTCCAAGAATTTCGTATAGGTTGTCACTTGGGTTTGGGTGTCCTTTAAGACCGCTTTCAAGACTCGCTTAAGCCCCTCGACCTCCTCTAACAGGGTGGGTTTGAGTCTGTATTCTTTTGTAAGAATTTCTCTAACGTCCTCCATTACGAACCTCCTTTACCAGACTTGGGTTCTCCGCTATGTTCATCTTCTTACCTCCTTTTTACTGGTCTCCTCAGACTCTCCTTGTCGCCGTTCTGAGGAAGACGGGCGACTCGTCTGGTGGTGTTTAAATATTTTATCTATTTGGAAGGGAGACCGCCACCTCCTATTGACGGCCTTCCCCTTTTGGTTATTTAATAGTCGCTTGGCAGCATTATCGTAAATCCTTCAAGCTCATTAAAC
>DNCN01000092.1 GCA_003485015.1 bacterium | reverse complement strand
GAGAGTGCATGAGGCCATCAGAATAATAAAAGAGATTAGCGATGAGGGAATGGGTTTAATTATAGGTGGTGGATTTAAAGTTAATGATCTTACTATATCAGATGTTAAACAGCAGGAGTATGTCAAGAAATTGGACTTAAGCTACCCCCAAATTCGACACTTTCCGTATAAAATTCCTTTTGAAGAATTACCCAACTTCTTTAGAGGTGCTGATTTATTCCTTTATCCCTCTTCGAGAGACTCATGTCCCAATATAGTTATTGAAGCCCTCAGTTGCGGACTTCCTGTAGTGGCCGAGAAGACTGGTTCATTACCAGAGATAGTGGGTAAAGGGGGAGTAATTATTGAACCTAAAGAGGATGACGATCTCTCTCCAAGAGATTATACCAATTTGGAGGAGATTCCAAGGGTTAATACGAGTGCTTTTATAGAGGCAATTGAAGAAGTTTTAGCTAATAGAGAATATTATTCTAAAATGGCCAGAAAGAGAGCTGAGGAGCTCTCTTATATGAATATGGGAGAGCAGTATCTTTCCGTCTTTAATAACCTATGAAAATACTATTGATTAAACCTCCATGGGCTATATTTACTACAGGGACATATAATCTTCCATTAGGATTGTGTTATCTGGCAAGTTCTTTAAGAGAGGCTGGATTTGGAGAGGTAAGAATATATAATTGCGATATGGATGAAGGGGAGAAAATTGAAGAATCAACCATTCAAAAGAATTATGAAAGATACATAAGAAGCTATAACTTAGATAATCCTATTTGGGATGAACTTAGAGCCTATATGAAGGAATTTAGACCTGATATAATAGGAATTACAATAATGACCCCAGAGTATACATCTGCTTTAAATGTCATTTCGATTGCAAAAGAGATTCTTCCTCATTCAATAATCATTGGCGGGGGAATTCATCCGACTATCCTTCCAGAAAGAACCTTAGTTGAAACCGATACGGATTTTTTAGTAATTGGAGAAGGTGAATTGACCCTGCCAGAACTCGTCCTTTCTTTAAAAAGGGATAGGTCTTTTCATGATTTAAGAGGGGTGGCATATAAATCAAAGGGAAAGGTTGTTGTGAATTCTTCGAGGCCTTTTATCAAGGACTTAGATCAGATACCATTCCCAGCACGAGATTTATTAGTTAACCAAAAGAATATTCCAGTGAATTGTGGGTTGATAATTACAAGTAGGGGCTGTCCATCTAAATGTATCTTTTGTGCCTCCCATAAGTTATGGTCGAGAAGGGTTAGATTCCGCTCTCCTGAGAATATTTGTAAGGAACTCTTAAATGTAAAGAGTCTCTATGGAACATCTCATTTCAGATTTACTGATGACTCTTTTACCTTAAATAAAGAAAGAATTATTTCGCTTTGCCAGTTAATAATAGACCAAAATTTGGAGATTAGTTGGGAATGCGATACAAAACCAGAATTTTTAGACGAAGAATTATTGATAAAAATGAAAGAATCTGGATGTGTTCAGATAAATATTGGAATTGAATCTGGAAACGAACGGATAAGGAGATTGATTCGCAAGGAGCCTACTTTAGATAAGATAGAGAAAATAGTTGCATTAATTAAAAGAGAAGGGATAAGGGTTGTGGGTTACTTTATGTTTGGTTTTCCTACTGAGAGCAAAGAAGATATGGAAGAGACCCTGAATTTTATGGAGAGACTCGGATGCTATCCCTGTGTAAGCTTGGCCACCCCATATCCAGGTACTGAAATGTGGGAGATGGCTGTGAGTTCAAATAAAATTCCTCAAAACCTTCCCTGGGAAGCACATTTTCATCATAGCCCAAAACTTCCAAATATAAGTGAAACTAACTCTGAAGATTTCGTAAAGATTGCGATAAAGGCTGATGAGATACAAAGAGAATACCTGCGAACTCAGACTGAAGAGGAGTTGGAGAGGAGAATTTATAGGCAATTAAGTAGTCTATATTCAAACGCGGCAAGGAAGAAGATTGCCCTCTTTGGAGTGGGCAAATTAGGTTCATTGTGCCTGAGATATCTACCAGAGTTTGATGTAGAGATTGTTGCTGTAGTTGACAGTGATTTAGCCAAACAAGGAATGGTAGTAGAAGGGTTTGAAATCTTACCACCTTCAATTCTTGATAAATTTGAGGTAGATGAAGTTTTGGTGACCTCCATTTATTTCTTGGAGATTCACTCCAGACTCCGCCCATTAGAAGAGAAAGGAATTAAGATTCAAGTGGTTTAATATGAATGAATTTAACACTAAAGATCTGATACCTGAAGGATGGATAAGAGTATAACAATGTATAGTCCTAAGGTTACGGTTTTAATGTCAGTCTATAATGGCGAAAGATATCTTCGAGCGGCAATGGAAGGTATTCTGAATCAAACATTTAAAAATTTTGAGTTTCTCATTATTAACGACGGGTCAACTGACAGAACGGAAGAAATATTAAATTCATATAATGACAAAAGAATAAGAATTTTTAATCAGTCAAACCAAGGACTGACAAAGGCTTTGAATCGAGGTATTAAGTTGAGTAAAGGCGAGTACATTGCTCGCCAGGATGCAGATGATATTAGTCTCCCTGAGAGATTGGCAAAACAGGTAGAGTTTTTAGATATCCATAAAAATATAGCTGTCCTTGGAACCTTTGCCAAAGTAATTGACGAAGCAGGATGTTTTACAGGAGAAGTTTTAGAACTTCCTGTGGAACCTAAGGAAATTGAGAGAAAACTTTATTTGGGAAATTACGTAGCTCATCCAACGGTAATGTATAGAAATTCAGTGATAAAGAAGTTAGGAGGATATGATGAGAATTTTGAAGCCTCTGAGGATTATGTGTTATGGCTTAGGGTTATAGGAGAAGGGTACAATATAGGATGCTTGCCCGATTTTTTTTGTCTTTACCGTCGGCATAACTTTCAAAGATCGATCCTTTTTCTTGAAAGGCAGAAGGAAAATGGACTAAAACTTAGAAAATTAGCTATAGGAAGAAAATTAGGAAAGACGAGAGATAGGGAAAGTAAAACGTGGCTACTATATGCCCTTGGAGTTCTTTATCATGAGCAAAAAAGGCACAGGGAGGCAATAGAAGAGCTTGACAAAGCCCTTTCATTAGATCCTAAAGACAATAGTTTAAGAAGCGATATACTATTCCATAAGGGAATAATTTATTTTGACCAGCAAAAATATGATCAAGCAATAAAACTCCTCGAAGAGAGTTTAGAGTCTGGTTTCAATGAAATTGCAGCCCACTATGCCCTCGGGTCTTGTTATCAGGGAAAGAATGAGTGGTCTAAAGCTACGGAGAAGTTCAAAGAAGTTTTGTCATTCGAGAATGAGAGAAAAGATATATACCATGCGGGAGCTTATTTTCATTTGGGTAAGATTTACCAAACTCAGGGTAGACCGAAAGAAGCAAAACAAGGGTTTGAAGAGTGTTTAAAGCTAAATCCGAAGCATAAAAAGGCAATGAAAAACCTCCAGAATTTGCTTGGGGAGTTAGGCTGGAATACGGATGAGCAAGAGAGAAAGAATACTTAATATTGTTGGATACTGTTTTGAGAATGCCCATGGGCATCAGGAGTACATAGTCAGTCTATGCCGACGCTTACAGATAGAGATGGAGGAATCCCTCCTCCTTTATGTCCTGGATGAGGAAATCTCTAAGGATCGAAGAGATGCTGAGATATCTATGATGCAGAGCAAGGGAATTAATACCAAAAATTTTTTTCTTCGTCTAGATGGGTATTATTTGAAAGTAATTAAAGATCTTAGCCAATTGATAAAAAGGGACAATTTTGATATCGTTCACATAAATACTGCCCCTTTCCCGGTCTATTCAATCTGTATTATAGCCGCTTATCTATCTGGAGTATCAAATATTGTCTGGCATATAAATGGACTCGATCTTGAGCGGCCTTTGAATAAGTATCTTACACATAATTTGACAAGAATTTTTTTATCGAAGATTGTAAATAGAATCTCTGTCAATTCGGAGGGGATGCGGGAACTTTTAAGGAAACAGAGGATAAATCCAAAGGGCATAGTCAGCATCTATCCTGGCGTAGATCTTAAGAGATTTGATAAGGAAGTAAGGAACTCAGCTAGATCCGAATTTGGAATAGAGAAAGAGATCCCTATAGTGGGAGTTGTGGGAACAATTGTTGACTATAAGGGACAAAATTATCTCATAGAAGCCATTCCATATGTACTAAAAGAAATTCCTGAGGCAAGATTTGTTTTAGTCGGTAGTGGACCGCTTAAGCCAGCATTAGAACAAAGGGTTAATAGGATGGAGCCAAAGAATAAGGTCATATTTACTGGCATTCAGCCCTTGGAGAAAACTTCGCAGATTATCGCCTCATTCGATATTTCAGTCCTACCATCTTTGCAAGAGGCATTGCCGTTATTTGCTTTGGAATCGATGGCTTTAGAAAAACCGGTAATTGCTACAGCTATAGGAGGAAACCCAGAAGTGATAAAGGATGGAACAACAGGCATCCTTGTGCCACAGGAAGATCATATTTCTTTAGCTAAGGCCATAATTAAACTATTGAAAGATCAAGATCTCGCCAGAAGGATGGGGGAGGCCGGAAAGAGGGTGGTGGAGGAGAGATTCACCCTCGATATGTGGGTTGAGAGATTCATTAGATTCATTAATGATACAATTAAAGGGGAGGTTCAGCCATACTACCATTAAAGACTTCAGCAATAAAGAGGATACTCGTCATCAGGTCTGCTACTTTGAGGCAGACCTATTTGGCCGGTAAATGGCTGAAGGAGAGATTTCCTGAGGCAACAATATCCATCCTTGCCCAATCCGAGGTTAAGGATGAATTGTTGAAGAATTCTTTTATAAATGAGGTCTTGGTCTATGATCAGGGTAGATTCAGTCTCTTTCAGATGGAGCGAAGATTACTTTATAAATTAAAGGCCCACGAGTTTGATCTGGTCACAATTCTTTACAATAATGTCTCAGGTCGGGGTTATCTCAATGTAGATTTACTGGCCTTTTTAATAAGATCAAGATATAAACTGGTCTTTGATTCCGAGGGTGAGGGTTATCTGTTGACTCCAGTCTCCTGGATATATAGAAGATTCATCAAAAAAGGGGTTTGTTTCTTATTACACCAACTCGAAATTATCTTAATAATGATCTCTGTCTTGATTAAGATGGGGAGAAGACACATAGCAATGGACATGAGCTCGAAGAGAAGATAGATTCTGATAAGGAGAATGAGTATGTATGTTTTAGGGATTCATGTTGGCCATGACTCGAATGTGGCCCTGGTTAAAGACGGAATAGTAGTAGCCGATATAGCCGAGGAGCGGCTGAGGGGAGTCAAACACTTCTCTGAGACCCCCTCTCTGGGGCTTGAGTGGTGTTTAAGAGAGGCCGGGATATCGATGGAGGATGTAGATATAATAGCCGTCGTCTCTTTGGATACCTTGAACAGTCAGCCCTATTTTGTGAAGACCCTTGGCCTGGATAAAGAGAGACTTAACCCTAAGCATGCCTATATTGAACCACCTACCTATATCAAGTCGTACCAGATAAGCAAGGGGACAGAACTTGTCCATGTTGACCACCACCTGGCCCATGCTGCCTCGGCCTATTTTACCAGTGGCTATAACGATAAATGTCTGATCATCACGGCGGATGGAATAGGTGATAGTGTCTCTTTAGCCGTCTGGCGGGGTGAGGATGGAGGGATTGAACCCCTGATGAAGGTTGGGGCTGAAGGCTCATTGGGCTGGTTCTATGGTGCCGTGACCGAGGCCTTAGGCTGGTGGGTGGGAGATGGGGAGGGAAAGACGATGGGCCTTGCCCCCTATGGTAACACTAAAGGAATGGAGGGGATCTTCGACTCTATTATCCCCCATTATGAGAATGGAAGACTGATCAAGGGGCATAACTTTGGCGATCCCTGTTACTGGCAGAGTGGGGGGTCTTTCCACTGGCATCTAAGGGATTCAGAATATGTGAAGGGCTTAGTAGATAAATATGGCCGGGAGAATATTGCTGCTGAGGCCCAGTGGGCCTTAGAAGAAGAGATGTTGAAGATCATTCTCCCCTGGCTTGAGAGAGAGGGCGTGAACAAATTCTGCTGTTCAGGTGGGGTATTCTTGAATATCAAGCTGAACCAGAGGGTTTGGGAATCAAAGAGACTCGACCACCAGCATATCTTCCCCAATGCTGGGGATGGCGGCTTAGGGGTGGGAGCAGCCCTCTATGCCTATTATCATACGACCAGCGAAGAGGGGATTAAACCGATTTCTCATATCTACTGGGGGCCAGCATATCTAAACCATGAGATCGAAGAGATCCTCAAGGCCAGAAATATCCCTCATCGATTTTGTGATGACATCTCTCTTAAATGTGCCCAGCTTTTAGCCGCAGGAAAGATCTTGGGCTGGTTTCAGGGTAGGATGGAGTCAGGACCAAGGGCCTTAGGGAATAGATCTATCTTGATAGATCCTCGAAAGGCTGAAAACAAAGATATTATAAATAAGAGGGTGAAATTTCGGGAACCATTTAGACCATTCTGTCCATCACTACCTCTTGAAGCCGCAGATAAATACTTAGAGAACTGGAGAATGGAACGTTATATGATTACCTCTTTTAATGGAAAGGAAGAGACAAGGGGTGAAATACCCGCTGTTGTTCATGTGGATAAAACCCTAAGGCCTCAAATAGTGGAGAGGAGTGAGAATGAGAAGTTCTGGTCTCTATTAACGGAATTTGGCGAGTTGACAGGTACGCCTGTCTTACTGAATACCTCATTTAACATAAAGGGCGAACCCATTGTCTGTTCGCCGAGGGATGCCATAAGATGTTTCTATGATACAGGTATGGACTATCTGGCCTTGGGAGATTTCTTGATCAGCAAGGATGGTAGATGTTAGTCTCCATCATTACCCCTTCATTCAATCAGGCAGGGTTTATCAAAGACGCTATACTGAGCCTCAAGGATCAGGATTACCCAGAAATTGAGCATATTGTCATTGATGGAGGGTCAACTAATGGGACGATTGAGATCTTGAAGAAATACCTTCATCTAACCTGGATCTCAGAACCCGATAATGGACAGGTGAAGGCAATAAATAAAGACCTGAAGATGGCCAGAGAGAAAGGTAATTGCCTGACTCAATATTGATGAGGCTTATCTTATTTTTTTGAACTATTTTGAAGATGTGTTTACAGTTAGTAGTAGAGAAGGGCGAAAATAAGAAATGCTGGCGTCTATTGATAGAATTTGGTAAACTGACAGGTGTGCCTGTCTTGCTGAATACTTCTTTCAACATAAAAGGCGAATCTATTGTTTGTACCCCTCGTGATGCAATTAGATGTTTTTATGATACAGGTATGGACTATTTAGCTATAGGAGATTTTTTGATCAGCAAGGCCCCCTATCATTCCTGAAGTAAGTGAGAAGTAGGAAATGGGAAATAGGAGATAGGAGATGGAAAGTGGGAAAAGGGAAGAGAAAGTAGATTGACATTCTTTGGCTAATGTGATAATTTAAATTCAGCAGATAGTGTAGGAGGAAAGAGAGATGCCAGCGCCATTGATAAAGGAAGAAGAGAGACATATCTTGAATGTTCTACCCATTCTCTTAAAAAGAAATGATAGATTTAGACGGGAGGTTTCTATTATCCTGAGTGAGACCTTGGCGACAAAGGATGAGTTGAGTAGGGTATTAGAGGAAATTCGTCAGAACCGGGAGGAGACCAGCCAACAATTTAGAGAGATGCGGGAGGAGACCAACCGAAGGTTTGAAGAGATGCGAGAAGAAACCAGCCAACAATTTAGAGAGATGCGGGAGGAGACCAACCGAAGGTTTGAAGAGATGCGGGAGGAGACCAACCGAAGGTTTGAAGAGATGCATAAAGAGTTTATCTCCCTGGGAGAGAGGGTAGATGATAGGGCTAATAGAATGGAGCTCATGGTTGGCCGTTTTACCACAAGGGCAGGGAGAAATTTAGAGAATGCCATTGCGGGAACATTAAGAATTTCTCTGGGCAGAAGGGATATTAAACCAGAGGATATAATCCTTAGAAAGAGGCTTATCGATCAAGAAGGAATGATTGGGCCTAAAGGACGTAAGTATGAACTCGATCTCTGTGTCATAGATTCTGAGAACCTTCTCTTTGAAGTAAAGTCTTATGCTGAACCTGAAGATGTAGAGAGGTTTAATGACAAGGCAGAGTTGGCTATAGCCAAACTGAAGCTTGTAAATCCCACCAAGATATTTATTACCCTCGACAAAGATCCAGAGATTGCCAAACTCTGTGACCGTCGAAAGATACTTCTGGCTTAATTCCTCACTCATACTTCGCTGCCAGAAGACATAAGACCAAATCTTCTGATTGAGCTCTTTTGATGAAGAAAAAAGGATACTAAATGAGCCTTTTGGTCTCCATCATTACCCCCTCATTTAATCAAGTAAACTTTATTGAGGAGACAATTCTGAGTGTTAAGGATCAGGATTACCCAGAGATAGAGCATATTGTCATTGATGGAGGGTCAACCGATGGGACGATTGAGATCTTGAAAAAATACCCTCACCTAACCTGGATTTCAGAACTTGATGAGGGTCAGGTAGAAGCTATCAATAAGGGATTTAAGATGGCTAAGGGAGAGGTGATTACCTGGCTTAACTCTGACGACACCTATTTACAAGATACATTGAGTGTGGTAGGTGGGTATTTTGCTACTCACCCAGATGTAGATATGGTATTTGGTGATTGTCGTCAGGTCGACCAGGATGGTAAGATCATTGGAAGGATAAAAGGCCACTCCTTCAATCTCACCCACCTAATCCCAAGAAATTGTATTCCCCAGCCAGCGGTCTTCTTCAAAAGAAAAATTTTAGAGAGGGTAGGGTACCTGAATCCAAAATGGCAACATGCCTTCGACTATGACTACTGGCTAAGGATTGGACTGGCTGGGTATAGGATTGATTATCTTCCCAAGACCCTGGCAAATTTCAGGCTACATAGGAATTCTAAAACCTGTAAGGAGATGGATGTTCAGAGGAGGGAGGAGGGGGAGATTGCAAAAAGCTATGCCCGATGCATAGGGAAAATGTGTAGTGTAATTGTCAAGGACTTAAAGGATCTGAAGGAAGAAAAGGTTAATAGGGTCTTAATCTATGGCATAGGCAGGGCAGGGAAGATGCTCTATTCTGTCCTTGCAGAGAATGATTTTGAAGTTCTTGGTTTTATGGATAGTGATGAAAAGAGAGAGGGAGATAGATTTCTGGATAAAAGGA
>DNCN01000154.1 GCA_003485015.1 bacterium | reverse complement strand
ATGAAGAGATACTCCAGGAGGTAAGATTCTTCAGTCTAAATGAAATTGAGGAATTAATCCTCTATCCTCCTATTAAAGAGATCTTAAAGAAAATTATGAGAAAGGAGAGAAGGTTTTTCGGTTATACAGGAAATATGTGGGCAAAATAATAGGCTTTGGTAAGGAGTGAAAGATGGAGATCAGTGCTCACACAAAGATAGTCGGTCTAATAGGATATCCGATTGGACATACCCTCTCGCCGGTGATGCATAATACCGTTTTCAATAAGCTTAAATTGAACTTTGTCTACCTCCCCTTTGAAGTCCGGCCTGAGGATCTGGCTGGGGCTATAAAGGGGATGAGGGGGCTTGGAATAGTGGGTCTTAATGTAACCATCCCCCATAAAGAAGAAGTCAAAAAGTACTTAGATAGCCTCTCAGGTGAGGCCGAGATGATCGGCGCAGTCAACTGCATTTACAGAACCGACGGTGGGTTGAGAGGGGATAACACTGATGGTCGCGGCTTCTTGAGATCCTTAACGGAAAAAGAGATAGACTTGGAAGGAAAATGTGCCTTTCTTATTGGTGCAGGTGGAGCAGGTCGGGCCTGTGCTTTTATGTTGGCCGCCAATGGTGTCCACCGGATAATCCTTGCTGACAAGGTGACTGCTAAGGCAAATGCCCTGGGTGAGGATCTTACGACTGAATTTCCTTTGAGTTCCATCAGAGTTATTAGTTTAGATGATAATAGAATAAAAGATTGCATCCGAGGATCAGATATGGTTGTCAATGCGACACCAGTGGGTATGCGACCTGATGATGGATTAGTAATAGATCCAGATTGCCTCCATAATGGGATGTTCGTCTATGACCTAATATACAATCCTATTGAGACACCCCTTTTAAGGGCAGCCAGGGAAAGGGGGGCAAAGACCTTGAATGGTATGGAAATGCTTCTTTATCAAGGCGCCTTGAGTTTTGAGTTATGGACGGGTAAGAAGGCACCCATAGAGATAATGTGGCAGGTCCTTGAGGAGAGGCTGAAGGGGTGAGGATTGCAGGTCTTAGATAAGATCTTCATTTTTATCTTTGGGTTATGCTGGGGAAGCTTTCTCAACGTCTGTATTTATCGGATCCCAAGGAATAAGTCGATTATCAATCCACCCTCCCACTGCCCAGTTTGCCAACAAGCCATTAAGCCCATCGACAACATCCCCCTCGTAAGCTACCTCCTTCTAAGAGGTAGATGTCGTTACTGCCAGACTCGAATCCCACTCAGATACCCTACGGTTGAAGCATTAACAGCCATAATCTTTCTCCTTTTTGCGAATAAATATGGCTGGGGGTGGGAGAGGGTTATCTGTCTTGCTCTGGCCTCTGTCCTTGTAGTGATCGCCTTTATCGATTTGGAACACTACCTTATCCCAGATGTCCTTACCTATCCAACTATCATTATAGGCCTTGTTCTCAGTCTTCTTCCAGGCGGAGTGAATCCGCTTGAGGCAATCATCGGACTTCTTGTTGGTGGAGGGGTCATCTATCTTCTTTTAGTAGTAAGTCCTTATGTATTCGGCAAGGAGGGGATGGGTGGAGGTGATGTCAAATTGGCAGCGCTGATGGGTGTCTATCTGGGATGGCAGAAGGTCTTGTTAGGACTATTCTTTGCCTCCCTTTCAGGTAGTATCGTGGGAGGGATTCTAATTCTACTTGGGAAGAAGGGGAGAAGAGACTACATCCCTTTTGGACCATATCTGGTGCTAGGGACATTGATCATGCTACTTTGGAAAGAAAACTTGATGGGGTTGCTAAGATGGTTACGATAAGAAAAGAAAGGTTGCGCAAAAAACGTATCAATCCTTAGACGATAAACTGGTGGAGTAAAATACTTCAATTAATCCCCCTTGTCCTTCTTTACTCCATTATGCTATACTTCCCAGGGTAAGATCAGGGGCAACTCTATCAATTCTGGCTTTCACTATCTGATTTACGGAAACTTGGGAATCGGTTAAGAAGACCCGGATGTAGTGAGGGGTTAAACCAACCGTATATCCATCTCTCTTCTTATCTTCGATGAGGAGTTCAACCTCTTGGTTCAAAAATCTCCTCCTAAAGTCAAGGCTCAGCCTTTTCTTTAAACCAGCAAGCACCTTTCCTCGTTCTTCTTTTATCCCTTCTGTCACAGTCTCCTTTAGCCTTGCTGCTGGTGTCTCCTGCCGCCGGGAATATTTGAAAATATGAAGGTCAGAGAATCCTATCTCTTCAATGAAGGTATAGGTCCTACTAAAACTCTCCTCATCTTCACCAGGAAAGCCAACCAAAACATCAGTCGTAATGGCTATACCAGGGATAGCTTCCCTAAACCTTGTGACAAGATTCCTATAATCGTTAAAGTTGTACCTACGATTCATCTTAGAAAGGATTTCATCATCCCCACTCTGGAGGGGGATATGAAGATGTGGACAGACCTTGGATAAATTTGATATGGTTTGAGCTAACTCGTCATCTATCTTGTCAGGTTCTAAGGAGGAGAGTCTGAGCCTTTTTAAATCCTCTATCCTTTCAATTCTCTTAATAAGCTCAGCTAAATTACCTCCCCCAGAATCTTGGCCATAACTACCGAGGTTTATGCCACAAAGAACTACCTCTTTAAACCCCTTTTCAGTTAAACGCTCCACTTCTCTAAAGACATCTTCGGAGGTTCTCGAACGAGATCTTCCCCGAACAAAAGGAACAACGCAGTAGGCACAGGATTGATTGCACCCATCCTGAATCTTGACAAAGGCCCTGGTCTGCCATGGAACTCCTTCCCCTAACGAGATAGAGTCGTATCCATTTATTCCAGAGACCCCGGCTACCTCTACATAGGGACCACCCCCAGAAAGAAAACACTCAACCTCTTCCCTTATCTTTACCTTCTCCTTATTGCCCAGGACAAGATCCACCCCTTCAACACCGGCCACTTCATCAGGCCGGCGTTCAGCATAGCAGCCCGTAACCACAATGAGGGCCCTAGGGTTTCTCTTGATACTTGAGCGGATCAGTTGGCGGGATTTATGGTCTGCCCTTTGGGTAACCGTACAGGTATTGATGATATAGATATCAGCCTCTTCCTCAAATGGAACTAGAAGATACTCAGGTAGGATGAATTGGGTCCGGATGCATTCTGTCTCATACTGGTTTACCTTGCATCCTAAACTGGTTAAGGCCACCCGCTTCACAGTCTCATAAAGCACACTCAACTTATCCCCACTGGTCAATCCCTTCAAAGAAATATCCCCTTTATCTATTGAAATTCAGAGAAACTCCTTGCTTTGACAGGGCTCCCATCAGAAAGAGAGTAATCCCTTGAAAAATAAATATCATAAAGCAAAGCAAAAGACAATCGGAATCTTTGATCCATCGGTTGGACTAAAATATTATTGACATATCGGATTTTCATATATATACTAATATAGTAACAAGAGTTGTGCAAAATTTGGTTTTTTGCCTTTGA